>CAYWMZ010000506.1:0-2321 GCA_964459485.1 uncultured Desulfocapsa sp.
CAACCAGTTCTCCGTAACATGCGGACATGTAGCGCAGGTGGTTTACAAGTGCGATCATCGTGACCCTGTTCTGGGGGACAAGCCGGATGTTAACCAATGCACTGTTGTCAGTTCTCATATTAACGATGGAATGCTCGAAAGAGATCTGAATCACTATTTCCAAAAAAGTTGCCTCAATGATATATGGGCACCCATTGGCAACGCAAAGCGCATGAACATGCGACTTGAAGCCCTGGCTAAATCCATAAGTCTGGTGTCACCAGGTGATGTTCAGACTCCAGAATCAGGATTTCTCCTAATGGTGAATGCCGCCAGTGATGTGGTTGTTCCTAAGGGCTGGAAAATTGATTTTTACGTTAGAGTAGTATTGGAGGCAATTCCTCTGGTGGAGTAGGAGTGATTCACGGAAAATGGTCACGCAACTTGACAGCAGGCCCCAACTTTATTGTAGTAAAAGATGTATTTGCTCCCGGAAACTATACTTTTCAGGCTGAGATGATGACTTCACTGACCTCCAAGTATATAAGCGACGGTGTCCCTTTTAAAATTTTTCCCAACAACACTAGTTCTAAAAATAACGAGACGCATATTATTACACTAGGAGAAAAGCCAGAATTTCATACGAAAGATGAACTTTATTTTTTCTCACCAACATCCAGCAAGGTCTCTTCCGATCCAGTTGCGGTAGAGCTTGATTTGCCAGATAATTGGTCTAGTACGGACAGGATTATTTTCAAAGCTTCATGGCAGTATATCGCTAAGGATGGCGGTGCTTCTTCTTTTCCACGACCGTTTCAGATAATAGGCGATGCTTCTGGATATCCGCTGGACACTCACTTTGTGGAAACGAATCATTTCCAAATGGGTATGCCGGCGGACTGGCTCTACAAACAGAAGCCCAATGAGTTCATGCACCCCGGTGAATACAAGCTAAAAGCAATACTTGTTCGCGATGGTAAAGAAAAATACAGTCAGGAAACTAAGGGCTGGTTCACAATCAACGACCATTCCAGTCAGATGTCGCAGATTGGATCGTTCCAAATCTACTCACCAGCAAAAGGCGATGTCTATATCATAGGACAAACAGTGCCTGTGCGTGTATCTCTGCCAGAGAATATCATGGCTGGGAGCAAGTTGGAAATCAAGTTGTGGCACCAGAAAAACGAATCTACAGCGGTTAAACTGCTCCGAAAAGAAACAGTTGATAACATCGAAATGAATGCAGGTACAGTATTTGAGTATCCTTTGCACCTGAATAAGTCTGGCCTGTGTTGGGTGTCAGTTGACCTTATCACCTCCAGCACACAAACTGTGAAAAGTGGAAAATTCTCAGTCCTTGAAGGTACAGAAGCTGCGCAACTCTCTTCCATTGTGCTCGCGGCACCCGACGAAAACAGAACCTACACGGATGTGGTTCCGGTCAACATCTTACTCCCGAACCTACCAAGCGAAGAGGAGGCGTACAAAGATTTCCAATGGTCTTTGGAGCTGATCTGGAAGGTTCAATTACAACAGAATGTTCCCGGACTGGAGCTTTCCATGGATCTTGCAACCCAAAAGTTCGTTTATCTTGTGGGTTGTCCTGCCCCTGCCGACACATGGGACGGACTGGATTCTGTACCGTTAAGCCGAACATGGGCTAGCGATGGCATGGGAACCGTGCACAGACTTTCCTTTGCGATACCCGTAAAAAATATTCTTGCAAAAGCTGGTAGACCGGGTGCCATAGTCACCCTTGAGGCCCGCCTATTGGATCACACTAAAATCATGGACAGCAAAAGTCGCTCTTTTCAAGTGGCCTTACCGTCTAATCAATTGGGAGATGCCTGGACCAGCAGCGAGAAGAAATCCGCCACTCTTTTACTTGATTCCCCTATCATTCTTACACCTTCAGAGAACCAGGCCTTTCTATTTCCGGCCAAAGTCAATGTTGATCTTATCCATGCACCAGACAAAAAAGTTGTGACCGAGCTCCAGTATGCTCCATTTGGGAAAAAGAAAAGAGATATTCTTCTTTTTGAATCCCTAAACCCTACATCGGTAACACGTCTTGATGAAGGGAATAAAACAACCCTCACCTATGCCCTGAAAAAAACCGGGTTCTACCGTATCCGGGCAAAACATAATGACAAGGATGCCAAGTGGACAAACTGGCGCAAATTCAAGGTTGATACCTTTAACATGAAGCTGGCCTCGACCCTGAAACCAGTGCTCTCCCAAGTGAACCTTTCCAAAAAGGTGAATAAATCACAACCTAAAAGTCAGAACCAAATCCCTGGTCTTCAACATGGTATCCAGACATCCCAAACCAAAAAACCGGA
>CAYWMZ010000507.1:0-2314 GCA_964459485.1 uncultured Desulfocapsa sp.
GATACCGGTTTTGAGACAGACACCAATCAAGTGACCCTGCTCGATACCAACGGTTTTACGGAGTTGCCTCTCACCAGTAAAGAAGAGACCGCAGCACTTATCCTCGATAGGATTGTGCAGTTACAGTAGCCATAAAATTCCGTTCCACATTCTAAAACAGCAATGAATCCTCGAGAACGATCCATCTTGTCTGTGACCTGCTACGGTCATTTTGTAAGCCATTTTAATATGCTGGTCTTCCCGGCAGTGCTACTGCCCCTCACTGTTCGTATGGGGCTGGATATGGGGCAGGTTCTGGCCCTCTCCTTCTGGATGTATCTGCTCTTTGGGGTCACGGCCCTTCCCTGGGGACTCCTGGCCGATCGTTTCGGCTCCCGACCCCTGCTGATACTCTTTCATCTCGGTGCAGGTCTTTGCGGACTCATTGCTGCCATGAATGTGGATAATCCCCTGCTGTTCAGCCTCTCTCTTTCCGGGATAGGGCTCTTTTCAGGAATATACCATCCGGTGGGCCTGGGCTGGATTGCCAAGGAGTTTGAAAATACCAGTCAGGGTATGGCCTATAACGGCATGTTTGGTAACCTGGGGCTGGCAACTGCGCCCTTGCTTGCAGGCATTGTTAACTATTTATGGGGGATAGATGCGGTGTATATGGTACTTGCTACGGTTAATGTCAGCGGCCTGCTCCTCCTCTATATGGTTCGTAAGGGGCATTCCGCAAAACATCAGGTTTATCAAGCGAGAAAACAGCTTAAAGGAAGTCTTAAACCCTTTCTGGTTCTCCTGTTTGCCATGATGCTGGGTGGGGTGGTGTACCGTGCTACCACCATTACTCTGCCTGCATACTTTGAGTTGCAGAATCAGTCCCTCTATTTGAGCTTTTTAAACTTTTCCGGTGATATGGGATCACCCAATCTCTTTGCCACCCTGATCACCTCTCTTATCTATCTGGTTGGAATGGCCGGGCAGTATTTCGGGGGCAGGGTGGGCCAGTCCCATGATCTTGGCAAAGGCTATCTGGTCTTTCACCTGATTACCATTCCGGCAGTCCTGGCCATGGCTGTCACCAGCAATATGTCCCTGGTGCTCTTTGCCATGATACACTCCTTCTTTCTGCTTGGCATGCAACCCTTGGAAAACACCCTGGTGGCAAGGCTCAGCCCGCCCAAACTGCACAGCTCGGCCTATGGGCTGAAGTTTATCCTTACATTTGGGGTGGGTGCCTTAAGCGTCAGTATGGTGGCGGGTATCAAAGTGGCCTTTGGGCTGAGTGCCGTCTATGTGGCACTGGCTCTGGTTTCGACAGTTCTGGTGGCAAGTATCATGCTGCTGAATCACCTTCGGGGAAAGCAGGAGCAGGGCTAGCTGTAACAGGGAACAGTTATCCTGCTGCCAGCCACAGCTCACCCCCTATCATTCATAGGGTCGCCTGGCACAAGTAAGTCAGCACATGCCCCTCGCATATCCGCTATTTCTTCCGTCTGGCCCAGGAATCACGCAAACCAACGGTGCGGTTAAAGGTCAGCTTACCTGGCTTTGAATCTTCACTATCCACACAGAAGTAGCCCTGTCGTTCAAACTGTACCGTAGTTCCAGGAACTGCGTCAGTAAGAGACGGTTCAACCATGCAGTCCTTCAGGGCGGTTAAGGATTCAGAATTGAGGTGCTCCTTAAAATCCACATCCTTGTCGGCATCCGGATTCTCCACATCAAAGAGACGGTCATAGAGACGCACTTCGCAAGGAGTGGCATGTTTGGCCGATACCCAGTGGATGGTGCCCTTCACCTTGCGGCCATCTGGCGCATTACCACCACGAGATTCAGGGTCATAGCTACAGTGCACTTCTAAAATTTCACCACTTTCATCTTTTACAACGGAGGTACAGGTGACCAGATAGGCGTAACGCAGACGTACTTCCCGGCCAATATCCAGGCGGAAGAACTTCCTTGGTGCATTCTCCAAAAAATCACTGCGTTCAATATAAAGTTCACGGGAGAAGGGCAGGGCTCTGGTTCCCATCTCAGGCTTTTGGGGATGGTTCTTGCCCTCAAGCTCTTCCACCTGATCTTCGGGGTAGTTATCTATTATCACTTTCAGGGGATCAAGGACTCCCATAACCCGTGGTGCGATGCTGTTTAAATCGTTGCGGATGGCATTCTCAAGCACTCCCATATCAATCCAGCTGTCCCGTTTGCCAATGCCGATTTCATTGCAGAACTCACGAATAGATGTGGGCGTATAGCCACGGCGTCGAAGGCCGGATATGGTGAGCATCCGGGGATCATCCCAGCCATTAACATGACCCTCATTCAC
>CAYWMZ010000508.1:0-2293 GCA_964459485.1 uncultured Desulfocapsa sp.
AGTACTGCTGCTCTCCATCACTCTTTTTGCCCTCCTTATTATTCAGGCCAGGACTGCTGATTACCAGCTACTCTATGCCAACCTTCAGGAAAAAGATGCCGCATCCGTTGTTTCCTGGCTCAAAGGCCAGCGAATCGATTACAAATTGAAAAATAGTGGCAAGAATATATGGATTTCTGCTGGAAGTATCTACGAGACTCGACTTGAGCTGGCCTCCAGCGGTTTGCCGTCCGGGGGTGGGGTAGGATTTGAAATCTTTGATAAACAATCATTTGCTCTCACTGATTTTGTTCAAAAGGTGAACTACACTCGTGCCCTGCAAGGGGAACTTGCACGAACCATAACCTCTCTCGATCCCGTAGAGGCGACCCGAGTCCATCTTGCCCTTCCTGAAAAGCGACTTTTTAAAAACCAGCAGAAAAACCCTAAGGCCTCAATCATTGTAACACTTAAGCAGGACACCACTCTTGATCAGAACCAGGTTCAAGGAATTATTCATCTAGTTTCAGGTTCCGTTGAAGGACTGCAACAGGAAGATGTAACCGTTATCAATAGCCATGGTAAAATCCTTCTTGGAAAAGCTAAACAGGATGAAGATCAGCGTTTTTCCGTTGATATGCTCGTTTTTCAAAGGGAAATTGAAAGGCGCATGGAGTCACGCGCCCAGGATCTCCTCGATAAGACAATGGGTTATGGACAGGCGATGGTCCGAGTCACGGCTAACCTCGATTTTGCTAAATTCGAGAAGACTGAAGAATTCTATGACGCAGATGACCCTGTCATACGCAGCGAACAGACTCAGAGCGAGAGCAATGGGAGTTCTCAGGCAGGTGGTATCCCAGGAGTCGAATCCAACCTTCAAGGGAATAGCGGTTCTTTAGGCGGAAATGGCCCCACATCCAACAAGTCCTCCCGTACCACAAACTATGAGATTAGCAAAACAGTCAGCAAGACGATCAATCCAGTTGGAACCATTAAAAACCTCTCTGTATCTGTGCTACTAGCAGACAGAATACTCCCTCCCAAAGACAAAGACAGCAAAGCCACTACAGAGACAAGAAGTCCAAAAGAACTCTCAAAAGTAGAGACTATGATAGCTAGTGCCCTAGGACTTGACCCAAAACGAGGAGATAAGATCAATGTTGCCTCTATGGTCTTTATGGTTGACTCAGACGATCAGGCAATAGCTGGCAGTATGCCTAAAAACCTTCTCTACGAATACCTGCCTCTTGTCAAATATGGACTTATTGCAATTGCAGCTCTGTTGCTGTACATCCTCTTAGTCAGACCAATAATAAAAACGCTAAAAACAGATGTCACAGATCATAATAAAACAGTTGCAGAACTTGAGCAGGCAGTGAAGGACATAGATACAGCAAAGGCCGCAGCGAAGTTGGAAGCAGAGCAACAGGAATTGGAGGAGTACATCCCTGACTCCGTTATCTCACTTCGCAATGAAGTGATGCAAAACCATGTTCCCACAGCATATATAATCAAAAACTGGATCAACGAAGGTTAAGTTATGAGTTTTGAAACCCTCACTGGCCTGAATAAGGCCGCTGTTCTCCTGATGTGTCTTGGTGAAGAGGCCTCTGCCAAAATATTTGAAGAACTAAGTGACGAAGAAATAGGCTTGGTTACTCGTACCATTGCTACCATTGACCATATCCCGGAAGATGTTAAGGATGATGTATTCAATACCTTTGTGGAGTCACAGCGGCAATTTGCAGGACTCTTTATCAAGGGCAGTGAATTTGCCAAAAAGGCCATTAGCAGCCTTGAAGGACGTGAACGTACCGAAGATCTCCTTGATCAGTTTATCTCAGGAACAGAATCACGTCCCCTGGAAACCATTGCCCTGATGGAGCCGGCAATGGTTGCAGGACTACTGGAAAAAGAGCACCCACAAACTGTTTCGCTGGTGCTCTCAACCCAGCATGTAGTCCACGCAAGTGAAATTCTTTCTCACCTACCTGAAGACATCCGAGCCGATGTAGTCTACCGGATTGCCAAAATTGAGAAGGTTTCCTCGGAAGTTATTACCAAAATAGAAGATGCGCTGCATCGGGAAATTGGTCAAGTGGGTACAAAGAAACAGAGTCAGGTTGGTGGAATCGATAAGGTTGTTGACATCTTGAACAACCTCAAAAACAGTATGGATGCCGACATATTGGATGATATCGAAGAGGACGATCCTGATATGGTGGAAGAGATCAGGAAACGTATGTTTACCTTCGAAAACCTCACCGCCCTCGATGGACGATCCCTGCAGATGATCCTCCGCGAGGTTAAC
>CAYWMZ010000509.1:0-2292 GCA_964459485.1 uncultured Desulfocapsa sp.
TGTCGCCTCCCATGGTGATGAACTTGTGGAGGGTGTCAGTTCGGCTCCCCTGCTCTCCTTAAGCTTTGCAAAGGGTGTCGATTCTCCAGGTGCTGCCCTTATCCAGAATGTCCTGGCGGCGGAGCAGGGGATCGTAAGTACTAGTGCCTGAGGAGTAAGGAGGCTGCTGCTGGTCTGATATTTGTAGTAGGTCGTCTGCTAATCATCTTTGGTGGCATATACCATTCTGGTATAGCTTCTCGCCCCTGGATTGCTGGGGAAAGAGAAGTATTGCTATGGAGAGCAGAAGTATGAGAACTACGCAGTGGATGGGGGATCGGGGAAAAGGTATGGGTATCTTTACAATGGTTCCGCTTCAGAAAGGGCGATATTCCTGCAAGGCCTCCTCAACTGAAATAGCGGGTGAAAGAGGATACGGCTTCGCGTGGGGTGCGATAGCTGTTTATCCGAGCGCCCTTGTCTTCATAACCCAGTGCCATTCCGCAGAGTAATAGACACTCTTGGGGGTAGCCAAGATCCTGTTTGATTATTTTTGCGTAATCGGCCAGTGAGGCCTGGGGGCAGGTTGCAAGGCCGAGTTCAACGGCGGCCAGCATGATGGATTGGAGAAACATGCCGTAGTCGAGAAAAGATCCGGTTTCCAAGGTTTCGTCCATAAAGAAGAGCAGCATAACCGGGGCATCAAAGCAGCGGTAGTTGGCTGCCCACTGATCCAGGCGTCGTTGCTGATCACGGCGGGTTATTCCCATGGTTTCATAGAGCAGTTGACCGCAGCGGATGCGGCGCTGTTTATACGGGGTTTCCCAGACCTTTGGGTAATAGTGGTAGTCAGCTTCCCCCCCTTCTCCACTGCGAAAGTCCTGTTCAATCGTCTCCTGAAGGGATTTTTTTCGGTTTCCGGTAATCACAGCCACCTGCCAGGGCTGGATATTGGCCCCGGATGGTGCCTGACTGGCCGCTTTCAGGATCGTGTCAATGGTGTCTGTGGCAACTTCCCGTTCCAGAAAGGCACGCACAGATTTTCGCTTTTTGAGGCTGTTTAGGGTCTCCATGCTAAGAGAATACTTTAGTTTATTAGGAAAAAACAGAAAAAAGGCCCCTGCGCACTGCACAGGGGCCTTTTTCATCACAGTAATCCTCCCTTTTAAGGGAAGTGTCTATCTTCCTAAAATGGCTTAGGCGAAGTATCTCTCCAGCAGACCCTTAAAGGCCATGCCGTGACGGGCTTCATCTTTGCACATCTCATGAACGGTGTCATGGATAGCATCGAGGTTCTGTTTCTTGGCCTCAACGGCCAAGTCTTTCTTGCCCTGGCAGGCGCCATATTCGGCAGCAACTCGTGCCTCAAGATTTTCCTTTGTGGAAGCAACAACTACCTCACCCAGCATCTCAGCAAATTTTGAGGCATGCTCAGCCTCTTCCCAGGCAATCCGCTTATAGGCTTCAGCAATTTCAGGAAAGCCTTCACGATCTGCCTGGCGACTCATGGCAAGGTACATTCCAACTTCAGTACACTCACCGTTAAAATTGGCACGAAGCCCTTCCACAATGGCAGGATCCACATCTTTGGCAACACCGATAACATGCTCATCAGCCCAGTTCATCTCACCTTCAACAGCCTCCTTGAACTTATCGGCGGTGGCTCCACACTGAGGACATTTGTCAGGGGCGCTGTCACCTTCATGGGTATAGCCGCATACGGTACAGGTAAATTTCTTCATTTTGAATCTCCTTGGTTGTATTTTTATAGTAGTTACGGGGAATGATTCTCATATGATAGTAGTTTCTATTAATTATGCAAGGACTTATTTGGCAATAGTGGAAAAAAGTAACATTGGTGGAGGGTCAGGAGATAACAGAAAATTCCCTGGCCAGGATCGGCTGAAGTTTTACAAAAAGACTGGCCGCAGTGTGTCCTCCGCTGGTCTCGGGGAAGGAACTGCCAAGAATGGCAGAGAAGACTTCGTCGTATTGCAGTGAGTTTGCAGGGCCACTGGGCAGGAGGCGCCCCTTTTGGGCACTGAGTACCGTGTGAGAAGAGATGAGTTTATCGAGACTGGAGTTAAGGAGCGTTGCAGAATAGGCGGGACAGCGTCCGGCAAGATCTTTCCTTCTAAGTACTTTCTTCTTAGCAAAGCAGCTATGGATAAGGTTCAGGATGTCAAAGGCAGCACTGAGCTGAGTGAGAGGTGAATGGTCTATCTTTTTTAGTTGATAACTATCCTGCTGTTGACAGGCAAAAGCCACTTGGGCCCCGCCAAGGATAAAGACCCAGCCGAGGAACATCCATAC
>CAYWMZ010000510.1:0-2289 GCA_964459485.1 uncultured Desulfocapsa sp.
GACCGGTCTGATGCAGATTCTCCCGACTCTCCTCTTCCTGAAGCAGTTGTGTCAGATGCTGAAAATTGGCAATCCGCCGTTCCGCCAGGGGAAGGCTGCCTAAGTTTTCAAAGAGTGACTCCCGGGAGAAGAGGTGGTTCATCATGACCAGAAAGCCCTTTTCCTGCCAGAGCAGTGCGTAGCCATGAAAGCGTTCCATCCAGGACTCAGCTTCCTCCGTTTGCAGGATACGATAGAGGCGGGGGCCATCGAGTCCAAAGCAGCGGCAACTCATGGCAGCGGCAAGGCAGCGGATATCGCCATGTGCCGTCACCGCCTGCACAATCCGCAGCAGATCTTGACATTCAGCGGTCTCGTAGACTGTCTTTTTACTGTAGACCACCGCCGGAATCCCGGAGATGACCAGGGCCTCCTGAAAGGATTCGGCCTGCTTGTTGGTTCGTACCAGAATGGCAATATCGGCAGGCTCAACTGCGCGCAGCTCACCGTCTCCGGTGTCAAAAGAGGCTGCGCCAAGAAGCCCCACAATCTCCTCCACCACAGAAGATTCAAGACGGTGGCGGAGCTTACCGGTAGTCCAGGCCTTACCATCTTCCTGTTGCTCCACACTGCAATAGACCATTGCCGCTTGGGCCACACCGCTCTCCTGCAACTCAAGGTAATTTGCAGCCTTAGCCCCCCGCACCGCCTGATAGTGGATCTCAGGGCTGACAAAAGCGTTTTCATCCTGCCGCAACTGAAACAGCCTATTCACCGCCTCCACAAGCTGCGGATTGGAACGATAGTTTCTGGCAAGACCAAGGAGGGTATCGGCTCCGTCACGAGCCTTAAAATAGGCGGCAATATCGGCACCTCGAAACCTATAGATGGCCTGCTTAGGATCACCGATCAGATACAGAAAATGATGCCGTTTTTCGCCCCCCGCAAACAGGGTGGAAAAGATACGATACTGAGCCGAATCCGTATCCTGAAACTCATCAATAAGGGCCACCCGAAAGCGTCCGGCCACCACCCGCCGCAGCTCATCCCTCCTTGGCCCCTCCAGGGCCCGGGCCAAAGAGAGCACCAGATCATCAAAGGAGAAGCGGCCCTGGCCCAAGAGTCGCTCCCGAAGAGTGTTCTGAATCTCCAGCACCAGACCAGAACGCATGGCCAGCACCGCATTGTTAACGGCACGGAGAAAGACGGTCAGGCATTGCCCCGCCAGGGGGAAAGGTTCAAGATAGGCATCCTTTTTGGCGTCACCACGCAGCCTGTTACCATTAAGATTATCCTTCAATCCTCCATGTCCAAGACACGCAAGATCAGAGGGAAGGGCCAGGCCAGCCCCGCCAAGAAACACCTCACAGCCCCGCCACCAGTCGTCAAATCCTTTACAAAATCCCTTCTTCAACATCCCCTTGTCAATGGCAGCAAGGATATGCTCTTTGAGATTGCCGGATGTATCCTGCCACCAGTCCCGCAACTCCTCAAGGGCCGTATCCACCTCAGACAGAACCTGAGCGAGGGAACCCTCCAGCACCGGCTCTACCCGGTCCTCCATGGCAACACCCTTTACCGTGGCGTACAGGGCGGCAGGACTTGTAAAATGATCCAGGAACAGAGAGCAGTGGAATTCCCCCATGCCGTACATCCTGTTCCGCCAGTAGTCGGCCACCAGCTCAGTGCGTATCTTGCTGATATCGGAGGTGAGTTCCATATCAAAGAGCTGTCCCGATTCCAGGGCCTGCTCCCGCAGCATCCGCTGACAAAAGCCGTGAATGGTAAAGATTGCGGCCCTGTCCATATCGAGCAGTGCCAGCTCCAATCGGCTGCGACTGCGCTCTTTGTCGGGGAGGGCCTCCACATAGCTGCGCAGGACGGGATCGTAATCCTTACGCCCTGTACCGGCAAGGAGTTCCCTGGCCTCAAGTAACCTGCTGCGAATCCTTGAGCGCAACTCTTCTGTGGCAGCACGGGTATAACTCACCACCAGCAGTTCTTCCACAGGCACCCCATATTCCACAACAAAGCGTAGCACCAGCATGGCAATGGCATAGGTCTTTCCGGTTCCTGCACTGGCCTCCACCACATTAACGCCCCGTTTGAGAGAGGCTACGGCCGCATCAAAGGAATCTCCTGAGGTTAATGCAGCAGGAGACGGGCGCAAAGACAAAGAACTGTTCGCCATATCCCCGCTCCCCGTGACCACTGTTTTAAAGTTCTCTGACATGGGCCCTCTTTAGGATGGATTCATAGAACCAGTGGCACTGCGCAAGCCACTCCTCCGAACAGAGCTCTTCACGATCC
>CAYWMZ010000511.1:0-2285 GCA_964459485.1 uncultured Desulfocapsa sp.
GAGCAGAGAGCTCAGTATATGGTGCAGAAAGCCATTCGGGTTGCATTGTCCGGTCCTACGGGTCCAGTCCACCTTAATTTACCCATCAATATGATGAAAAAAGAGGTGGATGAAAAGCATGTTTGTAGTTTGAAAATGGATCTAAGATCTTTTGACGAAGAAGGAGTCAAAAAGGCTGCTGAAAAATTGGTTGCTGCAAAGCATCCTGTTATTGTCGCTGGCTGGGGGGTAACTTTATCAAGGGGCGCCTATGAGTTATTGGAATTGGCACAACTTCTTAAAATTCCGGTTGTTACCTCTCCAAAAGGTAAAGGGGTTTTCCCGGAAAGTAGCTCCCTTTCACTTGGGGTACTTGGCTTTGCAGGAAATCCAGCTGCAAAAGCCTATGTCATTGAGGAAGATGTTGATGTGATGTTAGCTGTGGGCACTTCTTTTAACGAGATGATGACTACCGGCTGGGACAGAAAACTGGCCCCAACTGAATGTCTGATTCACATTGATATCAATCATGTTTCAATAGGTAAAAATTATTGTGCGGATATTGGCCTTGAGGGCGATGCTCGTATTACCCTAAAGGAACTGAGTAAAGCGGTCTTGGATGAACGTTCCGCTAAAGGAATCCGCAAAGGTTCCTTTGTTGAACACGTTTCAAAATTAAAAATCAGAGAGGCTGCTTGCGCTGAACGACCGGTAAGCAGTAATGGTCTTTATCATCCACAGAGTTTGGTCGAGGATTTACAAAAAAGTTGTTCAGAAGATACTATCTTCTTTGCTGACATGGGTTCTACAATGGCTTGGGCAATTCGTTACATGTCCTTTAACGTGCCCTATTGTTTTTTTATGTCTCTGGGGTTTGGTTCCATGGGTTATGCGGTAGCGGCACCTGTTGGTGCAAAACTTGCCAGACCTGAGCGTCCAGTAGTAGCCATGGTCGGTGATGGAAGCTTTCAGATGAATGGCTTTGAGGTGGCTACAGCAGTAAATTATGATATTCCTGTTGTTTGGATCGTATTTAATAATGCCATGCTTGGAATGGTTTATCATGGACGTCGTTTATTCAATACCCCTATCCCAAATGGACTCACCCCGCATTTTAGACGTGTTAACTTTGCTCAGGTTGCTGAAGGATTGGGGGCTCGTGGTATAAGGATCGAGGAACCAGGCGTGTTAACCAAAGATTTTATGGATGAGGTTCTTGCGGCTGGCAGGCCTACGGTCATCGATGTCCTGGTGGATGAAGAGGCTGTGCCTCCGATCCATGCCAGAATACAAACAGTCGATAAACTCAGCTAAAGACAATGCATTTGTTAAACACCGCAAGAAGCAATGGTAAACGATAAGAGGCTCAATTCTGACCCGCGATATTCAATCCCCATAAGGGGTTATTTTGCCCTGATGAATATTGTGGTACTTTGCCTCCTTTTCCCCACTGTCAGTTATCTTTTTTATGCGCAGATCACATCGTTTCGTGACATTCAACTGGAACGAATTGTAGAAGAACAGACCAGTGCCCTTCAACAACGGGCTGCTCTGTTACTAAACTCACTTTCCCGTAGTGGAAGCCAGGCAATATCTGAATATAATTACAGTTTCCTCTCCACTTTGATTCACAAAGCGGTTGCCAGTAATGAAGAACTGTTAGCCTGTGAATTTCTTAATCTGGAGGGTAAGAGGGCAGCCGCTACTGCCTGCCTTTCAGATACAACACCGGAAGCAGCCTTTAACTCTTCATTGACGGAAGAGTTCATAGGGAAGGATTTGGGCGTTGACTTCGCGGAGTATTCCCCACCAGAAGTTGACAATCCTCATCTTCTTCTGGCCAGGACCCATTTGGATATGGGCGGTAAACCGTGGGGTTTTATTTATGCTGCCTTTTCCTTGGAGTATCGTGACCAGCGTATTCAAAAGTACAAACTTGAATGGGAAGAGCAGATCCGTCAGTACCGTTTCTATTTTGCTGGAGTGACCGGCCTGTTTTTTATGTTTGGTGTGTTTGTTGCCTATCTCTTTACCCGACCGCTGGTTCGTAGCATTGAAGGTTTGCGGGCTGGTGTTGATAGGGTTGCTGGAGGTGATTTATCCTACATAACCGGATTTGGGAATGTGGCATGTAGAGAGTTTGCTGATCTCGGTAAATCTTTTAACAGTATGACCGAAAATCTGCGTTCGTCTCGAAAACAGCTCGATGAATATGCCCATACCCTGGAAGACAAAGTGGAAGAGTGGACCATGGATCTCCAGGAGGCACAGGCAGAGCTAGTCGATAAGGCCCATGAGGCGGGAAT
>CAYWMZ010000512.1:0-2283 GCA_964459485.1 uncultured Desulfocapsa sp.
GAAGGGTTCAAAGATATGTTCAATATCATCGGCCTTGATTCCAGGGCCATCATCCTGAACAGCGACCACGACATAGTGACCAATCGCAACACCCACTTCTTTCGTAGATGTCTCATCGACGCTTAGGTTGGAGGTAGTGATGGAAAGATTGCCTTTGGTCTGGATTGCCTCAAGCCCATTTGTGACGAGGTTCATCATCGCCTTTTTGATATGTATGGGGGAGCAGGAGATGGTAGCCTGAGGTGCATCAAGTTGTTCTGAGCAGTGTACCTGGGGGTGGAGCGACTGGATTTTTTCACACTCAGGAGAGTTAAGATATTCTTGGATTAATATATTGATATCATGTGGTTCTCGTGTGCTGGCAACGCCCCTTGCCACCGTGAGAAGGTCGGCTACCACCGTTGCCGCACGTTTTCCTGATTCCTGAATTGCCTTAAGAGGCGTTCTTAATTTACTGGATTTGGGTAACTGCATAAGGAGTAATTCGGGGTAGCTCACAATCCCTGATAGGATATTGTTTAAATCATGGGCGACCCCGCCAGCCATCATACCGATGGCTTCCATTTTCTGGGCGCGGGCAAGTTGAGTCTGGGTTGTTTTCAGTTCGGTGATATCAAAGTAGGTCAGCATTCTCCAGCCATCTGGCAGGACAACACACTGATACTGGAGTATCATTCCGTCTTTTCGTTTGAACGCTGTGGGGGAGGTGGCCCCTCGGCGCACTGCGGCCACCCGCTGATTCACATAGTGATCAAAGTCATCATCAGAGACGGGGTACATGTTGTTGAAACGATTATATTCAATCATTTCCCGCATGGTGGGGTGCTGGGCTACAAAGTCAATTGGCAGTTGCCAAAGCTTGCGGCAGGCCTGGTTGATGATTCTGGCCCGGAGCTGATCATCCATAAAGAGCACGCCGTAGTCGATACCCTCCATTATTGCGTTGAGTTCGGTCAGGGTCTTTTTAAGTTTCTTTTCGGCAGCTTTTTTTTCGTTGATATCCCGCCAGATAACATGGATCAGAGTGTCATCCTGGATAATTACTCTGGTCAGGACAATTTCAAAAAATGTTTCATTGCCTTCTCCACAGAGGTGCACCCACTCAAACCTGTGAGAGCCTTTTTCAAGGGCAGTTTGGAGCATCTCATCGGCTTTTTCCCGGGAATCTCTGCCATCGGGTTGAAAGGGAGGGGATATTTCAGATGGATGATGGGTAAGTAGGTACTTTTTATCGGAATAATGAAGCATCTGGTATGCCGCCTTGTTGCAATCGACAAAGATACCATCCTGGATGAGCATCATTCCGTCACTACTCTCGTAAAAGAGGGTCTGGAAAAAGTGATTCTGTGCCTCAAGTTCCTTTGTTTTTTGGGCGACATTCCGGTCAAGGTTATGAATGCTGTCCTCGATGGTATCAACCATGGTGTTAAATTCCAGAGCCAACACCCCTATTTCATCATTGCTGGTATGGTAAGAGCGGGCAGCAAGATCTCCACGGGTTACACGGCTGGCTAGGGCTGAGAGGGTAACGATGGGTTTGAGTAAGGATTTGAAAAACAGGAAGCTGATCAGTAGAGAAAGAAGGAGTACAGTAAGACCAATAACAAGAATCCATTGCGTTAGCCGTAGAGAAGTTTCCTGGAGTTCCTGATCATAGACAGAAGATGTAATATACCACTGCAGTTCAGGTACGTATTGAACCCAGGCACTCTTGTCGTAGATATAATTGCCTTTGTCAGTGGGCTTGTCCCATTTAAAATGGAATGCTTTGTGCGTCATGGCGGCGTTTTTCAAACGCTCAAAGATAGGCTCTCCGGTGGAAGGATCGAGCATCTTGCTGGTATCTCTTCCCACCATATAGTCGTTGGGGTGAATAATCATGGTGCCCTGTTTATCTATTATAAAGAGGTAGCCGCTCTTGCCAATAGTTGTTTTGCGTACGATACGACTCAACTGGGCAATGAGTTCCTGTTTGCGCTTTGCCACCTCCTTTTGAATGTCATCGATGGAACTCTCGGTACTGATGACCATTTGCCAATTGGGAAAATCTCTGGAGAAGGTCAGTTTTTCGGAAGTATCCTTTCTGTCGGGACTATCCGCATAACGATATCGTGAAAAACCTTGGCCATTTTTTCTGGCAGTTGCAACCAGTTTCGGCACAATCATGATTCCGTTGGAATCTACGATTTGACTGGTGTCGGAACCTTTTGCCATGTAGTGGTGAGCAATAACCTTGGAGTCATATCCATTTATAAAGAAATAGTTAGTAGCACCGTAGCGAAT
>CAYWMZ010000513.1:0-2272 GCA_964459485.1 uncultured Desulfocapsa sp.
ATAGAGATCCTGGGAGTAGGAGAGACCGCCGAAGAGGTCACCGGAAAAGAGTATCCGGCTGCTGACATCATAGTACATCATGGCCCCCCGGAAATGACAGAAAGGGGATGGCACAAACACCATACGATTGTTGCCGGGCATCTTCGCCCTGAGATTTTTGTAACTCTCCACCGCTTTAAAATTTTTATCTTTGAGCCCAACGAAACGGATCAGACGCCAGGTGTCTTCTGAGGCTACAACGATACATCTGGGATTGAGCTTCTGTATGTATCCGGAATTTAAGACAACATCGGGATCTTGATGATTGATCATCATACCGTGGATATTCTTGAGGCCGCCGATGATGGGCTGCAATTCCTTCTGGAGAGGAACCAGCAGTTCCGGGGGGCCAGGGTCAAACATAACATTAACCTGCCCTTTTTCGTGCATGTAACAGCGGAGGTAGACATTGACCTCCAGCAGGGAGTCGGATCGGTTGGCTAGCCACCATACATCTTTAGCTATTTCTACTGATTTCATAAGTTCTGTCCCGCCGTGTCGTATGTGTTGTGGAAGTCTCTTTCAGAGAAAGGCATTTTCCTCCATATTCTTCATATAGTATAGAAAAAGGAGACCTCAAGTGTCAAGTTATGAGGAATCTTTTCGGTGTTGTCAAAAAAATGACAAGCATAGGGTTGGTATTTCATGAAAAAGTAGAACAGATGTCAAAAATATGAATAAAAGTACGAGCATTCCATACTGTTCTATCCTATAATAGGAAAGTATGGAAGAATAGATGCTTTTCCGTACTGATGGCTCGAGTTTAAAGTACCACTCTTGGTTGGCATAAAAATTGCTTGGTATAAAATGACGGAAGTTACTAAAGAAATGAGTCCTAGGGGCCGATACAGGTAATAACCGCATAAACCCATACTAAGGAAAATAGAGAATGAGTATTACAACGTCTACATCGCACCTGAAATCAATGGGTAAAGATATACATGCCATTGATCAGGTTATGGATGAGCTCGATCATTTTCGGCGACAGACTGAACGACTTGATCTCATGAATAAGTTGCATGGCCGTATGGCTGGCGTTCTCGACGTGTTTGCCATGATCGAGGCCTACTCTATCTGGCTAATGCCACAGGTAGAGCATGAACTGGTGGGCTATAAGAATGAGGTTCGCTCCAAAGAGCATCTCTACTGTTCCGGACATGGCCCTAAACGTCGTTCTATTATCGCCTTTGCAGAGCAGATCTTAAATAACAGCGACCGTGAGGCTAAAGCCTACACCAGTGATGACGGACATTATGCCCATAAGTGGCTTATAGAAACTGCAGAAGATGCAGGAATCCTGATCATTCTAAAAGATGGTAAGGCACTAAATGACAGTGAGATTTCACTGATCAACGAGTCTCTGCTTATCCTTGCCGAGTCCCTGCGTCGCGGCCTTGAGTACGAAGAGCTCTTTGAGAGTTCACGGAAAGATGCTCTCACAGGACTTGCCAACAGGCGTGTTTTTGAAGAACGAATTGAGGGTATTATGCTCGGTGCCAGACGCTATAAACGCCCGGTTACCATGGCTTCTCTGGATCTTGATTACTTTAAGGATATCAATGATAATCTTGGACATCAGCAGGGCGACCGCGTCCTTCAGAAGGTGGCCAACGCCTTTCGTGAGTGCGTGAGATCCACCGATATGCTGGTGCGCATTGGCGGTGACGAGTTTCTGCTGGTGATGGATGATACGGGTCAGGAGCAGGGTCGCATCCTTGCGGAACGTCTTTGCCGTGCCATAGACGATTTAGGGATCTGGGCCACAGATGAGATTAAACTCGGGGTCTCCATCGGGATGACGCAGTGGAAATTAGAAGAGAATCTTAATGAGTGGATGCAGCGGGTTGATGATATACTCTACGGTGCCAAATCCGACGGCCGTTCCAGGGTGAACGTCTCCTAAGAAAACATTCTGAACATAACGCAAAAAAAGGCCAATCCTTGTTGAAGGATTGGCCTTTTTTTATGTTTAAATATGGTGCCTAGTAGGGTTAGCAGAGGCTGATATTGATGGGGATGATATGCATGGATTTCTGGCGTTGCTCGGTGTGGCCTAAAGACCATTCCTTACAGCTTGCGTCCTCTCCAAGCAGCGTATCTATCTCAGCGACTATCCCTGCCACATTGATAATGGGATGACGACTGAAGACCTGGGGCAGGCCCTGGGTCAGCTTGCACGCCAGGCAGCAGCCGGGCCGTTCATGGAGTTTTAGATCCATGGTCAGGGTGTTGC
>CAYWMZ010000514.1:0-2271 GCA_964459485.1 uncultured Desulfocapsa sp.
ATATAGCGATGGACAATCTGATCCCCAAATCACACAGACGCAAGAGTCCTACAGAAGGAATTCTCCAACTTGTTTTGATACTTGCCGGTATTGGTACGATATTGGCTTTGCATCTTAAATAACATAGAGGCCGTAGATTTTTTCGCGGTAACCAGTCTTAAACTGAAGGTATTTTGGATGAAGTCTCGGCTGCTATTCTTTAGTTCTTTATCCAACGGGAAAGACCCGCAATGCCGGAGGTCTTAATGTGGTGGAACTAGACGTACAAATCTTGTCGACAGACCTTTTCTTGAAAAGAAGGAGTAATAGATGAAGGCAGTTAGAATTCACGAATACGGTGGGTTGGAAGTTCTGAAATATGAAGAAGTTACTCGACCAGAACCAGGCCAGGGTGAATTGCTGATCAGGGTTCACGCCGCCGGAGTAAACCCTGCTGATACAAAGATCCGCGAAGGCAAGGCCTTTGCCTCCATGTATAAGGACCCGTTTCCATTCATTTTGGGTTGGGACGTGTCGGGGGTCGTCTGTGCGACCGGAAGCGGTGTTACTGCTTATAGATCCGGAGACCCCGTCTATGGGACAGTGAACTTTCCATATGAGGGCGGGGCATACGCGGAGTATGTAACCGCGCCAGCCGTGCATGTGGCCCGTAAGCCCGAAGCGCTGGACCACGTTCACGCAGCAGCGCTTCCCCTAGCGGCACTTACCGCATGGCAAGCCCTTTTTGACGCGGCGGGGCTATCTTCTGGTGATAAGATCTTGATACACGCCGCCGCCGGAGGGGTCGGGCACCTTGCCGTACAACTCGCTAAATGGAAAGGTGCAAGGCACATCTTCGGGACCGCCGCTCCCGAAGATGAAGAGTACCTGATAAAGATCGGAGTAAATGAATTTATCGACTACAGAATACAAAGGTTTGAAGAGGTGGTTAAAGATGTGGACATCGTTCTGGATTGTGTGGGTGGGGATGTTCAGGAGCGGTCCTGGCAGGTTCTAAAAAAGGGCGGCTTCCTCGTAACCATCATGGAGCCTCCGCCTGAGGGGAAGGCCGATAAGTTCGGCGTGCGTGCGGATCGTATCTTCGTAAAACCCGATGCCGATGAGCTAGAGAAGATTGCCAGGCTTTCGGACCAGGGCCTTCTTATGCCCTCTATCTACAGTGTATTTCCTTTAGACAAAGCCAGGAAAGCCCATGAATTGGTTGAAAAGGGCCAAACGAGAGGGAAAATAGTCTTAAAAGTGGTAGATTAATGAGTTCCATTTGTGTTGTGGAACAGATTTTGGGGACACCATACTAATTAAAAAGGAGTTTGTAAAATGCATAATTATTTTCAAAAAATGAAGGGAGGTGGCAAAAGTCAATTCCCCACTCCTATCGCTGAAGTGCTTTGGTCATTTTTTGGTGCCTTTATCGGAATGACCCTCCTTTATCTCATCCTGAACTACTTTCGTTTTGCACCACTCGACAATGTTTTTGATTTAATTTCTGAATCTGATATGAATTTCGTCATCGCATCCTTTGGTGCTTCATCGGTGTTGATTTTTGGTGTTATTGATAGCCCTCTGGCCCAACCCAGAAACTTAGTGGGAGGTCATGTTATTTCCGCAGTAGTCGGTGTTTTGTGTTACCAACTGTTTTCCTCACACCTATGGCTGGCAGTAGCTATTGCTGTATCAGCCTCCATTGCTATCATGCAATTAACAAAGACTCTGCACCCACCTGGTAGTGCCACTGCCTTAATAGCAGTAATTGGCAGTCCACAGATCCACGATTTAGGATATCTCTACGCCCTGATACCAATATTAAGAGGGTCTCTTATATTGCTGATTGTTGCCCTAGTTGTAAATAACATATCCAGAAATCGCCGATATCCTAAATTTTGGTGGTAGTGAAAGTGAGAGCACAAATTTACCTTAATATACCGGAGTTTGTGCAACTTCTCCTAACAATCGCATTCGCTCGGACAGCAAAAAAAGGTCGCCTCTCGCTTTCAGCCAATAATTCTCAAATAATTCCACCCTCAGAGTTATTTAGCAGTAGGTGTAAAACGCAGCTCTGGCATGCAATCAAAAGCCACTAGACCTTAAAGCCCATGACTGTATAGTTTTTGTATAGTATATGCTCGGTAAAACTAGGTAAAATCTGCTAAAGGATCTTTCTTTAAAAACCGATTTTCCGGAAAATTTTCCAATATTTAGCAAAATACGGTAAAAGAACGGAGGCCCTCGCACATACCTCTTAATCAGCGGGCCAAAGGTTCGATCCCTTTG
>CAYWMZ010000515.1:0-2270 GCA_964459485.1 uncultured Desulfocapsa sp.
ATGTTTGAGATTGGTGAAAAGAAAACTAGTATCTACACAATAAATACCTGCATTTATTTCCTGTATGCGGCGCTGTTCCTGGTTGGCATCTTTTTCTTCAACGATACACCGGACGGTATCTGCGCTATCGCAAACAATACGTCCATAATGGGTGGGATCAGCAAGGGTAGTAGTCATCACCGTGAGCGTGGAATTCCTGTTGCGGTGCTGTTGAATCATCTGTTGCAAGGTTTCCTGACGAATGAGCGGGGTATCGCCGCACAGAATCATAACGCAGCCATCTTTATGTTGAATAGCAGGTTCTGCACAGAGAACAGCATGTCCAGTTCCAAGCTGCTCTTCCTGAAAGACGGTTTCTACCTGAAACCCGGTAAGACTCTCAGCAACTTTCTGCCGTTGGTGTCCAAGGACAAGGATGGACTTTGTTGCGGAAAGCGAGGTCGTTGCCTGAAGAACATGGTGCAGCATGGGAGCATAAAATACTTCATGAAGAACCTTGGCCCTGTTTGATTTCATTCTGGTACCTTTTCCGGCTGCCAGAATAATGATGTAGAGTGCTGAGTTGTCAGACATATTTGACCTGATTGTTAGTAGAAAGAAGAGAGAATAATGGTGAAAAGAGTAGTATCCCGAAAAGGGAGAAGTGTCAAGGGCGACTGACTGCTGGTTACAGGGATTAGGTGGAATGGTTTAAAGAGAATTGTCAGCTGGTAATTGTATGAAACGGGCTGCCTCTTCGGGCTAACTTAAAAAGATACTCAAACGATTTGTAAAAGATCTCCAAATAATGCTATTGTTTGGTGTGTATCATCTGGTAAAGGTGCCATATTTTACCTAATTCCCCCTACAAAGGAAGATTTTGATGGTGAAAAATAAGATTCTGTTTGTTGACGATGAACCAAATATTCTTGCAGGTCTCAAACGAATGTTGCGTTCCATGCGCAAAGAGTATGATCTGCACTTTGCTGAAAGCGCAATCGAAGCTCTGGCTGTTATGGAGGGTACAGAATTTGATGTAGTTGTCTCTGATATGCGGATGCCTGGGATGGATGGCGCCCAGTTGCTCAGCGAGATCCAGGAACTACATCCCTACGTTATACGTATCATGCTAACCGGACAGGCCGATGAAAAGTCTATACTGCGTACAGTTGGAGTGGTGCATCAGTTTCTTGCCAAACCCTGTGATCCTGCGCACCTCAAAGGTATACTACAGCGGGCCAGCGGCCTCCATGAACTGATTTCACATCCAGCTGTAAGGAAAATTGTGTCAGGTATCGATACCCTTCCCAGTGTACCGGAGGTGTATGCAAAATTGAGGAAGGCTGTAGCCAATCCGGAGGTCTCTGTAGCGCAAATTGCAGGCATCATAGAAGAAGATATGGGGATGAGTGCCAAGGTGTTGCAACTGGTAAACTCCGCCTTCTTTGGTCTCTTTCAAACAGTTGAGAGTCCGGCCAGGGCGGTGTCGTTGTTGGGAGTTGATACGGTAAAAGGACTGGTTCTGGGGGTAGGTGCCTTTGCCGAGATTAAGGCTAGCTCGAAGGTTTTTTCGGTACAAGGTTTATGGCGACATAGCATAGCAGTCGGTGCTTGTGCCAAAAAGATTGCCCTTGCCGAGTCTGATGATGCCAAACTGATAGATAACTGCTTTATTGCCGGGCTTCTCCATGATATCGGTAAATTGGTGCTTCTTGCTAAAATGCTGGAGAAATATGAAGAGGCGGTATTGCTGGCCAAAGAAAAAAAAATCAGAATGCGAATGGCTGAGAAAGAGATTTTTGACGCAGTTCATGGAGATATCGGAGCCTACCTCATGGGATTGTGGGGGATGCCAGGACCTGTAGTGGAGGGCATAGGATTTCATCATAGGTTGGATAATTATCCAAATCAAGAGTTTTCACCTGCCGTTGCGGTACATGTGGCAAACACTGTCTATTACGAGATACATAAGGATGAGGTTATGGGGGCGCAGCCACTGTTTGATCTGAACCATCTGAGAAAGATAGGGCTTGCCGAGAAGATTGATTCTTGGCGACAAATTTCCAGAGAACACTTCAATCACAAAAAAGAGGGCTGTTGAATCGGTGCTGGAAAGGAAAAGTTTGTTCAAGATTCTATTATAAGAAACCTTGAGTGGTACGTTACGTTAGCTTTGGCGCTAATATTTTGCCGAAGTACCCATTGGCGCGCGCCAACGATGGTTACTTGACAACCAAAAAAAAAAGCCCCAATCAGAATAAACTGATTGGGGCTTTTTAGTCTCTCATAAA
>CAYWMZ010000516.1:0-2267 GCA_964459485.1 uncultured Desulfocapsa sp.
AGAGAGTGGGGCAGCAGTTACGCCGTGAGGGGTTACTGGGGCAGCGTTTACAGGTGGTTTTGTACTACGCCGATGGTAGAAGGCTGCGACGAAAGGCCGTTTGCAAGGGTGGCAGTGATAATGATTTTGTGTTGCGAACAGTGGCCCTGGGAGTACTTGAACGCTCCCGGAATTACCGGGTTCGGGTGCGTAGCTGTGGCCTTGTCTGTGATCGACTCCTGCCTAAATCAAGGCAGCAGACTCTGTTTAGTATGCAGAGTCGCCGGGAACAGCAGCAGGGGAAAGTTCTGGCAGCCATGGATCTGGTGTACAGTCGTTTCGGGGCTGGCTCGATCCGATTGGGCGCAGGATACTGAGCCGTGTTACCGATCTTTGTCCGAACGTATTACTCGTTGATGCGGGGGTGTAGCTCTCCTTACCAACAGTGCAGACGTGCCAGGCAGCTTGGATACAGTGATATCGTTCTTACCGATAGAAACAGTCTGGCCGGGCTATGGCCCTTTCTTGACGCCTGTAAAAAGCATAACCTCCGCCCTCTGGTTGCGGCAGAAATAGAAGATAATTCAGAAGAGAAGAGTGTTATTTGTGTAGTTGTTGATTCAGCAGGTTATACCAATTTATGCAATTTAATCACTCGTAAGAAGTGTGATAAAGACTTTTCTTTAGAGCTTCAGTGCCGCACTTTTAGTGAAGGGCTTCTCTTTATCAGTACGTCCCTGGCACTGCTTGAGTCGTGGCTTCATTCTCCGCTGGAGGTTGCGGCAAATCTTGGAGACAGGCCGACTCAGCAATCTTCAACACTGCGCAGATGGGCACAGAAAAACAGTGTTGCGATTATCGCGGCACCCGTCATCCATATGGCAGAAGAGAGTGAAGCCACGCTGTTGCACCTCATGGCGGCCATACGGAGCAACACTCTTCTTCAGGAAAAAGATATAGCTTGTGCTGCTTCCTGCTCCTGGCAGGAAGCCCCTTCTTTGCGTGAAAAATATTTTGCGGTATGGCCGGAGGTGGTTTCGGCAACCGCAGCCCTTTTAAGTTCCTGCCGTTTTTGCGGCCCGGATCAGGGGCTTGTGATGCCGCCCTGGAGTGGTGCTGCTCAGGATGTTGCTGTATCCCTGCGCAAGGCGGCCTATAAAGGGGCCTGTGTTCGCTATGGAACAGATCTGTCAGAAGCGGTGGTGGAACGTCTTGAGAAGGAACTTCGAGTCATAGAGAGAATGGGGTTTTCTTCCTACTTTCTGGTGGTGCGGGATATTGTACATCGGGTCTCGGGCGGCACGAGTAAAGAACCGATACGGATTTGCGGTCGGGGCTCAGGTGCGGCATCCCTTGTGGCCTACTGTCTGGAGATTACCAATATCTGTCCGTTGCAGCACAATCTCTACTTTGAGCGGTTCCTCAATCCTGGCCGTACAGATCCTCCCGATATAGATATAGATTTTTCCTGGGATCAGCGGGATGCAATCTTGGATCAGGTTCTAAAACACTACGGCGACCATGCAGCCATGGTATCCACCATTATCCGTTTTCAGCCCCGCATGGCCCTGAGAGAAACGGCAAAGGCCTTTGGCGTTTCAGCACAGGAGATTAAAGGGTTCAGTGGGCAAAGCCATCTGCCGGGTGCAGAGCAGCATACGCCCCAGGAACCGTGGCCCCAAATCATGGAGTTGGCCGCTGCCCTGTGCGGCGTACCACGCCATATGTCCGTCCATCCAGGTGGTGTGATTATCACCCCGCATCCCGTGACAGACTATGTACCTGTGGAGATGGCGGCCAAGGGGGTGCCGATTATTCAGTGGGATAAAGACGGGGCCGAAGATGGCGGGCTGGTGAAGATTGACCTCCTCGGCAATCGTTCCCTTGGCGTGATACGAGACTGCATCGCTTCCCTGTCGGGTAGAGGACGAGATTTCTCTGAGGAGTATTGGCGGCCGGAACAGGATCTGGCAACAAAAGAGATGGTGGCAGCGGGCAAGACCATGGGCTGCTTTTATATAGAGAGTCCAGCCATGCGCCTTTTGCAGCAGCGGGCGGCAACGGGAGAGTTTGAGCAACTGGTGTTGCAATCATCAATCATTCGACCGGCAGCTAATGATTTTGTCCGTGAATATATACGGCGGCTCCGGGGCGGTGCCTGGAAGCATATCCATCCAAAGCTGGCAGGGGTGTTGGATGAAACCTTTGGCCTGATGGTATATCAGGAGGATGTGTCACGGGTGGCCGTGGCCCTTGCAGGATTTAGTCATGCTCGGGCAGACGGGCTG
>CAYWMZ010000517.1:0-2266 GCA_964459485.1 uncultured Desulfocapsa sp.
AGAAAGTCCCAAGCCCTGCGCCCGCAGAGCTATAGAGAAGCAGTCAGGGCATACAGTCGCTGCCATATTTTTTGGCAATAACAGCAAAGACAACAAGCGTCATAACTCCTGAAACAATCAGAAAAATCAGATTTTCCACATTGGCACCTTAGCCTTTAATGCGAACCCCAGTCTTCTTCCGCAGGCGAATGGATTGGGGAGTAACCTCAACCAGCTCATCATCATTGATATAGGCGATACAATCTTCCAGAGTCATAGCAACGGGCGGGGTAAGAGCCACAGATTCATCAGTGCCCGAGGCACGCATATTGGTGAGTTTCTTGCCCTTAGCAGGATTAACAACCAGATCACCGCTCCGGCAATGCTCACCAAGAATCTGTCCCATATACATGGGGGATCCTGCCCCTACAAAGAGTTTGCCACGATCCTGAAGGTTAAACAAGGCGTAGGCCACAGAGGTACAGGGTTCTTTAACCACCAGGACACCATTGATGCGGTTGGTGATCTCACCTGCCCAGGGGCCGTACTCGGCAAAGACATAACTCATCATGCCCATGCCTTTGGTGTCTGTCATAAACTCAGAACGATAGCCCAGAAGCCCACGGGTGGGGATCTTAAACTTGAGCCGCACCATGCCATTCTGGGTGGACATCTCTTCCATCTGTCCCTTGAGCTTACCTAATTTCTCAATGACCGCGCCCTGGTACTGCTCATCCACATCGACGGTAAGCTCTTCGAAGGGTTCGAGGGTCTTGCCATCTTTTTCAATCAGAATAACCTGGGGCCGGGTCACCTGCAGTTCGTAATCCTCACGTCTCATCTTCTCAATGAGGATGGAAAGGTGGAGCTCTCCACGTCCGGAGACACGAAAGCCCACGGCATCGGTGAGAGGTTCGTACTGAAGAGCCACATCGGCCAGGGTCTCCCGCTTGAGGCGTTCTTCAATATGACGGGAGGTCACAAATTTTCCTTCCTTGCCTGCAAAAGGAGAATCGTTGGGGATAAAGTTCATGGAGATGGTGGGCGGATCGATATCAATCAGAGGCAGGGGCTGCGGATCATCGGGATCGGTGAAGGTAACACCTACAGTCACATCTTCCATACCGGCAACAGCTACAATCTCTCCGGTAACGGCGGTCTCGGTGGGGATTTTTTCATCACTGGCGAATCGATAGATCTTACTGATCCGTACCGGTTTAATAGTACCATCACGGCGGGCAACCACAACGGGCTGATTAATAGAAAGTGTTCCGTTAACCACCTTGCCGATTCCAAGACGCCCCAGATAGGGCGAGTAATCTATGGTACCCACCTGCATCTGCAAGGGAGCATCGGATGAGCCGACAGGGGCCGGAATATGATCCACGATCATCTGGGAGACCACATGCATATCCCCGTCGCCGACCTTGGCATCGGTGTGTTCCTTTAGGGCATAGCCCTCTTTGGCAGAGGCAAAGACAATCGGAAAATCGAGAACATCATCGGGTGCTTCCAGTTTTACAAAGAGATCAAAGACCTGATCAACAACCCAGTCACAACGGGCCGCCGGTTTATCTATTTTATTAATTACCACAATTACAGGAAGGTGATTTTCCAGGGCCTTTTTCAGGACAAAGTAGGTCTGAGGCATGGGACCTTCCTGGGCATCCACAACGAGGAGTGCGCCATCGGCCATACGCAGAACTCGTTCCACCTGGCCACCAAAGTCGGCATGACCAGGGGTGTCAATGATGTTAATCCAGTAATCCTTATACTCGTAGGATCCATTTTTGGCAGTGATGGTGATACCACGTTCCCGCTCAAGATCCCCGGAATCCATGAGCCGTTCCGCAACGTGTTCATTCTCTCGGAACATCCCGGAATTCTTAAATAACTCATCCACCAGAGTGGTTTTACCGTGATCGACATGGGCGATAATTGCCACGTTCCGAATCTTATCCTGTTCCATCATTTGCCTCATAAAAAAGAAAAAAGCACCCGACAAACCGCGGATGCTTCAAATATATTCCATCATTTTGGGATTGAGAAACCAAACAGAATAACAAAATCCCGCCAACTTGGCAAGGTAATTAAATCACAATGCATTGAGAATTTTTTTTCGGCCTTCAGCGGAACGCTTTAATACTGAAACAGCGTTATCTACATAGTCATACACCTTGGCCTCTTTACCCTCAGCAGGACGCATGATCCGCCCCAGAACCTGCAGCAGACGCCCTTCAAAGGTGATGGGAGTTGTTTGAATGTAACGATAAAAACAGAACATTTC
>CAYWMZ010000518.1:0-2265 GCA_964459485.1 uncultured Desulfocapsa sp.
TTGTGCATCGCAGTCAAAAATGTGTAATCAATCATCGTGAAGTCGGGCAGCATACCAAAAGCTTTACAGCCGCCCTGCGTGGTGCTTTGCGTGAAGATCCAGACGTTATCATGGTGGGTGAGATGCGTGATCTTGAAACAATCTCCCTGGCCATGGAGGCCGCCATGACTGGTCACCTGGTGTTTGGTACCCTACATACCTTAAACGCCATGAAGACCGTTGATCGTGTTGTTGAGATATTCCCCGCAAACCAGCAGGGGCAGGTGCGCTCAACGCTGTCCGATGCCTTGAAGGCAGTGGTCTCACAGACCCTTTTTAAGCGTATAGATATCAAAGGGCGATGTGCAGCACTTGAGGTGCTTATTGCCACTCCTGCGGTACGAAATTTAATCAGGGAAGGGAAAACTTACCAGATCGCCTCTGTTATGCAGACGGGTAAGAAATTTGGGATGCGTACCCTGGATGACAGTATTATGGAGTATCTGGATAAGCGTCAGATCAGCGCCGATGATGCCTATTCAAACTCCGTCGAAAAGTCTAAATTCCTAAAATTCTTAAAAAAACCACCATCCGATTTCACAGAAGTGTAGGTCGTTTACAGAGGAGTACAACCGCTTCCCGTTCATTGGGCGTTTGCGAAAGCTGTTGTACAGTCAAGTGGTGTTGATCGTTTGCATTAGTGAACAAGAGAGGGACATGATATGAGTGATACAGATAAAGACCAGGAATTTTATGCAATGGCCGATGCCTTTATAGAAACAGCAAATTCCTATGGCGGGAAAGTTGAACCGGGAAAAATCAGTGCCACGTTTCTCTATGCTGCTGCCCGTTTTAACGCCTTTCTTATGGCCTCTTCGTCTGGGTCTGCGGAACAGTTTGCTTCACGGAAGGATGAGTCTGTAAAGTACCTTATGGCCGAATATAGGAAGATGCTTGAAGAGCACTTCTCAGATTATACTGCTAATTTCGATACCTATATCGGAGTAAATAAGTAAATGTAAATTTTGTAAGGTACCCTAAACAAGGAGTTTTACTCCTTATTTGGATAGGTATTCTACTACGTTTCCATGCTGGCTCTCACTTCCGAATTTCCCAGGATTCCTGTAATTTCGCTTAGACTCAGGCCCTTGGAAAGATCTTGACTTTCATCCTGCCGTTTTATACCCTTTTTTTATGGGAAGAAGCGTGTCATTTTTTGTGGCGACGAGCTTTTTTTTGTTTCCATTCCATTCAGTATCGTTATTCCAATTGTGTAGTAGAGAACTTTTATTTGGAAGGTCCAATGCATCTGTCAATCCAAAGGAGAAGAGTCCATGACATCCAAACAGAGTGTCCAGGTACGAGAGAGTAAGCTTCGGGAAAAGCCCTCATTTCTCGGAAAAATTATTGCAACCGTTCACTATGGAGATAGTTTAGATGTCCTCAAAGAGGAAGCTGCGTGGACCCGGGTCTCTTTCGGCGGTAATCGTGGCTGGCTGCATCGTTCCGCATTGACCAGTGTTAAAATTGTAGTGAACCCTAATGCCAATGATATAGATCGGGCTGCAAATTCCGATGAAATAGCCCTTGCCGGGAAGGGATTTAACAAGCAGGTGGAGGAGAGATTCAAACAACAGAATAAGAATGTCTCTTTCAGACTGGTTGATAAGATGGAGGAGAACACTATTTCGGAAGAAGAGATTCAGAACTTTCTCAAGGTGGGACAATTACATCCTGCGGGAGGTGAGGTATGAACCGGGTGGATAGACGAGGTTTTCTGCGTATAGGACTGACCGGTGCGGGGCTTACGGCCTCCACCATGCTCCTGCAAGGTTTTGGCTTTGGTGACTTGTCCTCTGCCATCAATATAGTATCAGAGTATGGGGACTCTGCGGTAAAGAGTTTTAATGCGGTCTCAAAGGCCTTGGAAGATATTACTCCGGAACAGGAGTACTATATAGGCCGTACCATCGGAGCCGTAGTCCTTAGTCAGTACAAACCTTACAATCAGCAGGCAACCACCGCTTATGTAAACCAGTTGGGACAGACTCTGTCGCGTTTTTCAGACCTCCCGGAGCTTTATGACGGCTATCATTTTATGGTGCTGGACTCCCCTGATATTAATGCCTTTGCAACCCCCTCAGGCCTTATTTTTGTTACCCGGGGAATGCTGCGCTGCTGTAAGTACGAGGGGGCACTTGCCGCAGTACTTGCCCATGAGATTGGTCATGTGCAGATGAAACATGGTCTCCAGTCCATAGAGAAGGATAGAATTACCAAGGCCAC
>CAYWMZ010000519.1:0-2264 GCA_964459485.1 uncultured Desulfocapsa sp.
ACAAGTTTCGGGCTTGACCAGCACAACAGGAAAACCGATAAACTCTATAAAATAATAACAAATTAAGGTGGAAGTGTTTGGCTTCTTGATGTGTTGGACTTACGGAATTTCATACTTCTATCAAAGAAGAAAAACTTAAATTAACAATATCAAACAACAGCTGGATCAAAAAGAAGCAAAACATCTATAGAAGGGATTTTCACTTCATCCCAAAGGCAAAGGGATTTAATGTTAGCCATCTCAGCGAGACACTCAAGGGACTCCTTCTTGCGAGAAGAGAACTATGGAGAAATTTTAGAAAGGTTTTTGGGTGGCGTTACTGAATTTTCCTATTCCTCGATTGCCTGATCAGGCATGAGTGTTCAGGGTACCGCTGCCTGTGATGTGTAAAATCACTTCGTTGGCCAGTATCATTCCGAAAATGGCGGTTACAGTGGGCAGTGATCCTAAAACATTGCGTTTTCTGCCCCTGTCTTCATAAGAATTTGCGGTAGCCATCTGATTTTCCGGGAGTTCGTAGCTGAAGTCCACCCGTTCTGTGGAGTAGACACACTGTATTCCCCCCTCTATCCCCAAACGCCGTAATCGGTTCCGTACATGCTTTGCCAGCGGACAGTGATTGGAACGCATTATATCATCACTCTGGATTTTGCTTGGGTCGGTGCGCAGTGCCGCCCCCATGGAGGAAAATGTGACGATATTCCTTGCATGAGCACCGGCCAGGAGCTGGATCTTGGGATTCAGGGAGTCTATGGCATCTATTAGGACATCAGGTTTGGGGAGTAGAATTGTATCCAGGGTCTCTTCTGCGGCAAAGATCTGTAGGGCTTCCACCTTGCATTCTGGATTAATCAGCTTGATACGCTTTAGGGCAACTTCGACCTTGGACTGTCCCAGACTGCTCTCAAGGGCCAGGATCTGGCGATTGATATTTGAGAGCTGGATGGTGTCAAAATCCACCAGCCGCAGTGTCCCCACTCCGGCCCTGGCCAGCCCTTCGGTGGCGTAGCCTCCAACGGCCCCCAGGCCCACTATGGTGACAGATGCATTTTGCAGGAGGTTAAATTTTTCTGCGCCCAGAATACGTTGTGTCCGTGTGAATCGTTCCATATCCCCTGCCTACCATACCTTCCACTTTGTGGGCAACAGGATAATTGAAAGATTAGTTTTTCCCGGGGGCAGCCTCTTTCCTTGACCTCTCTTTTTCCTTGTTATAGAATAAGTAAACAGTACGGGATGTGTATTTGTATGTTACTGAATTGATAAAGTATTTATTGGCGGTAAAAAGATGGGAACAGATGGTGCGGCCAACGCAAAAGCCATAAAAAAATTTATAAAACGGATGCCAAGTCTGTCCACTACAGTGGGCAAAGTGATGGAGATCTGTAGCCGTACAGATGCCTCCCCCAATGAGCTGAACAAGGTTATTTCCCTGGATCCTGTACTCACAGGTCAGGTTCTGAAACTGATCAATTCATCCTACTACTCCCTGATGAATAAGGTCACATCCTTGACCCGTGCCATTACCATGTTGGGCATGAATACGGTGAAGAATATGGCACTTAGTACGGCCATTATTCGTTCCGTTTCGGGGGCCAAAAAAACTCGGGCCCTGCCCACTAAGAAATTCTGGGCCCATTCCATTGGCACCGGGGTCTGTGCTAAAATGCTGGCCAAGGCCAATGGCGTTCCCGTCATGGAGTGTGAAGAGTATTTTGTGGCGGGTCTCCTCCACGATCTGGGGAAGATTCCTTTTGGCGATGAATATACAGATGTGCTGGACAGGGTAAATGAGGAGCAGCGGCCTTTGATAGACATAGAACGGGAGATGCTGGGGGTGGATCATCAGGTTGTGGGAAAGATGATTGCTGAAAAATGGAAGCGCAATCAAGCCATGACCACAGCAATCAGTTTTCATCACGATGTGAAGGCAGCACCGGAAGAACATAGGGTACGAGCAGCCTATGTGGGCCTTGCCAATATGTATGCCAATATCCTTGATCTGGGATATGCCGGCGATCCCTTTCCCAACGAGGGTTCAGCAAATGTAATGCTGGAGCTCACCGGGCTGAGCTGGGAGATGTTTGGCGAGATTGCTGAAAGTGTAGAGGCAGAGATCGAAAAGGCCCAGGTTTTCCTGCAAATATAGGAGGCAGAGAGAAATATGATGAAGTTACGTTTCTGGGGGGTACGGGGTTCTATTCCCTGTCCCGGTTCTCACACCATGAAGTATGGTGGCAATGGTGCCTGCATGGAGTTGCGGG
>CAYWMZ010000520.1:0-2261 GCA_964459485.1 uncultured Desulfocapsa sp.
TAAGGAGAGTAACAGCTATACCGATATTGACAACATCACCATTGTCACCAACAAACTCACCATGAGTTTCTGAGTTTATACTCTTTTTACTGCTCCTCCCACTCAGTTACTTACCCCTTATCTTAGGCCACACGCCTTTAGCTTCCTAGAGTAGAATTCTGTGCGATTCCGTAGTGCCTCACAAAGCAAGTTTGAATTAGAGACAGCACTGAAAGAGTGTCGCCGCAAACCCCATTCCAATATCCACAAGGGAAAGCTCCTACTCTCCCCCGAGATTTTCAACACTCCAGGCTCTGAGACCAATGTGGTTATCAGCCGTTTTTCCATACTTGATAACACGGGTGCCATCCATATCGGGCCATGGTGTATGATAGGGGCCCGCGCCAGAATCTACACCCATGACCACTGTCATCAGGGCAGAGCGCCTCTGCTTGGGGTCCAGGAAAAGCATGGTGTTCTATGGCAGGATAAATACATTGGCAAGGATGTGTGGATCCATGAAAATGCCATTGTCCTCTACCAGGCCTCCATCCTACCCGATGGTTTTATACTGGGTGCCGGATCTGTCCTCACTAAAAACCCAGGCCCCTATGAAATATGGGGTGGTGTCCCAGCCCAAAAAATCGGAGACCGTAAAGATCTTTCACCCACCGAGATTACTGCCCTCTTTGACACCCCTCGGTTCAGCCTCAAAGAGTATCTCCACCTCGATGAATTAAAAGACAGTGAATTCTGATTTTCCTTTCCTCTTCCGGCCCGATAGGGTAACAACAGGCTGTAGAACAGAATTGCGAAGGATTGCCGCTTACGGTACGACTCTCTTGTATTATTGCATGCTCCAGAATCCACTTTTGGGCCACTGACCTCCACCTTTCTCTTTGTTGTGCATTTCTCCATGGCCACCAACGACATCTATAACATCCTCATGTACTCACATGACACCTATGGCCTGGGCCATATTCGGCGTTCCATGGCAATTGCACGGCACCTCTCCGGAGAAGAAGTCAATATTCTGATCCTTACCGGATCGCCCATTGCCGGACGCTACGCCCTCCCCGAACAGGTGGATTTTGTGCGTATCCCCGGGATGATCAAAAAGACCAACGACGAGTATCAATCACTCTCCATTCGTATTGATCCCAGTCAGGCACTGCATATCAGGAAAAACATCATCGGAGCCACCGCCGAAGCCTTTCGCCCCGATCTATTTATTGTGGACAAGGAACCACTGGGGCTCAAAAAAGAGGTACTGCCCACCCTGCAATGGCTGCGTGAGTTTCTCCCCGAGACTAAAACGGTCCTTGGCCTTCGTGATATCCTTGATGAGTCTCCTGTGGTTTGCAAAGATTGGGCCGCAAAGGACGTGTACCGCTACCTGGGAGAACTCTACGACGAGATCTGGGTCTACGGTAACCAGGACATCTACGATCCCATAGTAGAGTACAAGATCCCTCCCTCCCTTGAGGAAAAGATCTGTTTCACCGGGTATATCCCCCGTAACTGCCGATCCGCCAGGCTGCGTCGTAAAATGCGAAAACGCTACCGCATTCTCGAAGATGATAACTTTATCCTTGTCACCGCCGGAGGCGGTGGTGACGGCTGTGAGCTGCTGGATCATTATCTCTCCATGCACGATTTTTTCCCCGCCTCCCTGCCTTTCAAAACTCTGATGATCACCGGGCCTTTTATGCCAAAGACCGAGAGGGAGTCTCTTAAAAAAAGGGCCAGACAGTATGGCATCAAGACCCAGCCCTTTCATCCCCAAATGGAGCAGCTGATTGGGGCTGCCGATCTGGTCATCTCCATGGGCGGCTATAACACTGTTTGCGAAATCCTGAGCCAACAGACTCCGGCGCTTATTATTCCCCGTGAGACGCCTCGAAAAGAGCAGCTTATTCGAGCCCAGAAACTTGCAGAGCGAAAACTTATGGACTTTATCCCCTGGAATGAGGTCTCAGCTCAGCTCCTGCGTGACAAGATTTTTGCCACACTCCATAACAGTGAGCAGTACAGAAAAAATATGGCAGGCTTTGAGCTTTCTGGCCTTGATACCATGCGAGAACGTGTCCATCACTTCAGGAATATTCCATGAACAGTTCCTCCCGTCCCAGCCTGGGTTATATTCTCAAAGGCTACCCCCGTATTTCAGAGACCTTTATCTCCAATGAAATCCTGCTCCTTGAAAAGATTGGTTTTCAGATGCGCCTCTTCCCCATGCGCCATCCACGAGAAAACTTCTGCCATGATTCCGTAAAACAGAT
>CAYWMZ010000521.1:0-2260 GCA_964459485.1 uncultured Desulfocapsa sp.
AAAGGCTGAAGATAAAAGTTTGCCAGAATGATGAAATTGATATTAGTTCTTTTTTCGAAATAACACACACGATGGATACCGGAATCCCTCTTAACAACAGGAGCATTGCCGGGTATTCAGCAATTTCCGGCGAAGTCGTCCATGTTCCTGATGTCGGCCATATAGATGCGGGATTACCATACACATTTAGTTCAAAGATCGATAAAGGTTCAGGGTTTATTTCCAGATCGATTTTAGCTGTGCCGATACGGCATCCAAGAGATGGGATCATGGGAACGTTGGAGTGGTTCAACCCCTCCCATGGTGTTTTTGAAAACTGGAACATCGGTGTTCTAAAAAATTTCGCAGTTTTGGCAGCTGTTACGCTCTCCAATATCAGACTGTATGATTCACTTAAAAGCTCTTATCTTGAAACCATATTCAAGCTTGGTGTGGCTTCTGAATTCAAAGACAGCGACACATATGATCATATCCACAGGATTGGATATATGGTAAAGATTATTGCCAAACATATGGGTTTTTCAGCTGAAGAGCAGGAGCTTCTGTTTCATGCCTCTTCAATGCATGATATTGGAAAAATCGGTATTCCCGACTCGGTTCTAAAGAAAAAAGGCGATCTGAATGATGAAGAGTGGAAGATCATGAAAAAACACACGGAAATGGGTGCAAAAATGCTGGAAAATGCTGACTCGGAAATTCTTCAGATTAGTGAGAAGATTGCCATGCATCACCATGAAAAGTGGAACGGGAAGGGCTATCCTGAAGGCCTGGCTGGTGATCAGATACCTAAGTCGGCTCAAATTGTTGCAATCGCAGACGTTTTCGATGCACTGGTGCATACGCGAGTATATAAACCGGCCTGGAAAGTTCAGAAATCACTTGATTTTATCCAAAGTCAAAGGGGGGAGCATTTTTCCCCTGAGGTCGTCGATGCCTTTTTCAAAGGTGTTGAAGAGATTCTTGAAGTTCAGAAAAATTTTGGTGAACTCCATTACTGAACTGGTGGAGTTTTAGCCCTGCCCAAACAAATTGACCAGAGGCCGGATCTGTTTAATGATTGCTGTGGCAGGCTAGCTTGCGGGGTTCCATTTTAACTGCCTGAATTTAACAGTTCCAGCATCTTTTTAATGTCTGTTGTTGGCTGACTGCAGCTGAAATTTTGACAAACATAGGCCGTCGCTTTGCCATCAATAGATATATGAAAGCGTGTGTACGGAGCCAGACTGGTTATGGCATCGCCATCCTTTTTCTGAGTCCGCAGAATGACTACGACGTTAGGCTGAAACTGTCGACTCAGACTTCTCAACATCTCCCTGGTATCTTTTGCATCAGGATCGCCGACGATGACAATTTCATAACCCTCAGAGAGTGTGAAATCCAGACCGGAAATAAATTGGGTATAACCAGATGGCTCCTTTTTAATCACACTGTAGAAAGCATCAGCAGTCGATTGTGCCCTCTTTTCAAGGCTGCTATCTCCAGTCAATCGAGCCAGTCGAAGCATATTCAACAGAGCAATCGAATTGCCGGAAGGGATAGCACCATCATAAATTTCCTTAGGTTGAATCAAAAGGGTTTCAGCGTCCTGAGCGGTCAGAAAGAAACCTCCCTGATGTGTGTCCTCAAACTCTTCCATCATGATGCTGTTAAGTTCAAGCGCAGCATTCAGAACAGAGCTGTCCAATCCGGCCTGATAGAGTTCTATTAGTCCCCATACAAAAAAAACATAATCATCCAATGTAGCTGCAATACCCACATCGCCCCGATTCCAACGATGCAGAAGTCGACCATCCTTTAGCCTTATCTTATTAAGAATGAGATCTGCTGCCTTCTCAGCAGCTTCTGTGTAGACAGGTTCGTTGAGCAGACGTCCACCCATTGCCAGAGCAGCAATCATCAGACCATTCCAGTCGACGAGAACTTTTTTATCCTTGAAAGGGTGGATGCGCTCTTCCCGTAGTCTGAAAAGGCGCTGCCGCGCTGACTCAATGCGCATCTCCAGTTCGGTTCTCTTCAGCCCGGTTTTCCCGGTTAGCCTGTCCCAATTCTCATCACGATAAAAAATATTTCTGCCACTCTTTTTGTCGCTGGCCTCATCCAGAAAATTACCACTGCTCTCAACATTGAACACCTGCCCGATCAGGGCGGCATCTTTCTTGCCAAGAGCACGTTCCAGTTCATCAGCCGTCCATAGGTAGAACAGCCCCTCCTCTCCCTCACTATCGGCATCCTCCGCCGAATAAAACAGCCCTTCCGGCGA
>CAYWMZ010000522.1:0-2239 GCA_964459485.1 uncultured Desulfocapsa sp.
AGCCTTCACCCATAAAATGGTGGCAATGCCGCTCTCTTTTCCCACCGGATAGGTCAACTTGAACTTCTTGGCAAATGCTTTGATGTCTTTGTCTTTACTGGCAAAAAGGCCCAGGAAAACAACACCCTTATCTTTGTATGCTAAATATGCTCTCTGTAACTCAGGAGCTTCTTTGGAACATTTGGGTCACCAATGGGCACCGACATTAATCACCAGCGGTGAACCTCTAAGCTCATCCGAGCTGTAGGTCTTGCCGTTTATGTCGGTAAAGGAAAACGGCGAAATTGTATCAGCGGCATAAAGCGGTGCCGCAAGAACCAGGCAAAACAGAAGTAGCAGTGAAAGGGTACGGGTCATAAAACATCCTCTTTTTTGTTGTCCGGGAGCGTTGTTATTACGCAGGTTTTCATCTTCCGGCGCAATTTCCATATTTCTTTTTTGAGCAAGTTGAGACTTTCCTGATCGTCCGGCTCTGGGAGAAGGTCGGCGGCAGGAGCCGTTACTGAATATCTTGAAGACAGCATAGAGACAGATGAGCATGCTACACTTACAAACCGTGCAAGCTGTTTCATTTCATTTTGCCAGATATCATGGATCTTATTAAGGATTAAGACATGTGCCACGCTGTGTCAATGTTTTTTGTGGAACCCTGTTCCGATAGCGCACAAGTGACTCCTTCCGGCACAGTTGTCTATCAAATGCGGGGTTTTTGGTTTGAGGTGAGGTTTAATCGGAGGCTGCATATCTTTGCTCAATCAGAATGAACAAAAATCCGATTTATGTACACCGTATCACCAAGATCTGCGTTTTCACATCAGCCCCCTTAAGCTTCAGGTAGCCTGTTCTCCTCTTTAGTCACCAAAATAAAAATCAGAGGGATAAAGAGCAGGGTTAAAAAGGTACCCACAATAAGCCCGCCAATTGCAACAGCCCCGAGGGGAGCCAAGCGTTCCAAACCAATGGCAGAACCCAGAGCAACGGGGAGCATACCTGCGGCCACGGCAAAGGCGGTCATCAGTACCGGCCGGGTCCGGATGCGGATCGACTCCAGCATGGCCTCTCTTTTATCCATGCCCTCTGCCATCTTTTCCTGGGCAAAATGGATAAGGAGGATGGCATTATTCACAATGATGCCGGAGAGCAGGATAAACCCCATCATGGCCGGCATGGAGACATGGTAGCCCAGGAGAAGATTTGTCCAGGAGGCACCAATAATGGTCAGTGGAATAGACAGTACGATCATAATGGACACCTTGATACTATCAAAGAGGGCAATCAGGGTAAAGAAGATCAGGATCACCGCAAAACCTATGGCCCTCACCATGCGGCCAGCAGAACTCTTAAACTGTTTCACATCACCGCTCTGTTCCATGGTAACAGATGAGGGCAGCACGGTTCCGGCAAAGACCTTATCAAAGCTGGCCATGATATGTGAGATAGCGGATTTTTCCCGTGAACCATAGACATTGAGGGTGTAGCTCAACCCTTCTCTGGTAATGAGTCCCGGCTCAAGTTCCTGTTTGAGGGTGGCAACTGCCGCAAGGGGAATTTTTCCTTTGGGACTATCCAGCAGCGTTGTTTCAAGAATATCCCTGCTATCACGCTGCTCCTGGGGCAGCCAGACCCTAACCCCAAAGTCAACACTGTTTTGCAATGGGAAGGAACCCATCATGGCACCACGCAGAACCCCCTGGAGCTGGCCTGCAATATCACCACTTTTCAGGCCGTAGAGGGCGGCACGGGCCTGATCTATTTTAAGGGTGTAGACACGTTTATCATCGTGCCAGGTTCTGGAAACAGAGACAATACCCTGAGTTTTATAGAGTGCCTTCTCCACCAGATCCCCTGCCTTCTCAAGATCTGCAAAACTCGGACTGGAGAGGGTCACATCAAGGCTGGCCCGGATACTGGCCATGGCTGTTGCTCCAAAATCCACCACATCAAGGCTCTTGATATTGTCAATTTTTGCCAGAAGAGGCCGCAGCCGATGTTGAATCTCCCAGATGGATTCCTTGCGCTCATACCGATTTACATAGGTTGCTGTAATGGCAATAGTGTCCGTACCGCTGCCGCTGCCGATACTCAACACCCCCGGTTCACTGCCTATGGCAGATGAGAGCCGTAGCAGAGGCCCGTTTTCGGCAAGTATCCTGTTTACCTCTGTTACGATCCGCTGACTGGCCTCAATGGGCAGGTTGGGGTCGGTTACGATATTAATCTTTACTCCACCGGTATCCAT
>CAYWMZ010000523.1:0-2235 GCA_964459485.1 uncultured Desulfocapsa sp.
AGGATCCCATGGACCTTAAAGCCCGCACCCTCCTCGCCGACCTCTCCAATGCTCCACAGGTACAGGAAGGAAAAATCTTCTTTTTGACAAACGAAAAAACCATAGAGCCGGGTGAAACCCCAATCCTTGAAGCCCTGATCCCCCTCTATAGTTCAGGACAGCTCTGGGGAGGGCTTCGCTGCGGCTACAACCTCACAGAGCTACAGGGGCAGATGGAGCAGAGTAGGACACAGTGGGATGCTGAGATCAGCCGCTTTAACCGCCTCTTCCTTATGGCAATGGGCAGCGGGGCCATGCTGGCTGCAATCGTTGCCTGGCTTTTTGCCAGGTTTATCCTGCGCTCAACTACTCTGCTGGATCTTGGGGTTCAGCGAGTGGCGACTGGTGATCTAAAACATAGAATCAACCAAATACTCCCGGCCTGCCGGGAGTTTTGTACCCTCTCCGACGGTTTCAATCTGATGACCGCAAACCTTGCCATGGCCCAGCAAGAGCTGGACAGGTACAGCCACTCTCTTGAGGAAGAGGTGCGGGCCCGTACCCGTGAGCTACAAAATGCCCAGGCCAACCTTATAAGCCAAGCCCGGGAAGCCGGCATGGCAGAGATGGCCATTGGCGTCCTCCACAACATCGGCAACGCCATTACTCCTGCCAAGGTGGACGTGGAACTTCTCCTCAGCCACCTCAGCCACTCCCCCATGAAGAATGACCTGGGTCCGGCGCTGCTCCCCATCGAAGATATTATCAACGACAACCAAGGTCTTGAGGATAACGAACGCAGCCGTATGCTCGGTATCCTCAAACTTCTGCCCAGGGTCTTTGTTGAAGAGTTTGAGCGGATCTGCACCACTCTCAACAAGGTACGCAACAAACATAACCATATCGAAGAGATAATCCGCCTTCAGATGCGTTATGCCCGCCTCAGCGGAGAAGAGGAGCTAATTGACATCAGCCGGGTGGTCACTGATGCATTGGCCATTCTGGCTGATTCTTTGAAAAAACGGGCCATATCGGTTACGACCAACCTTCCCGCTCTGCCTCAGGCCACCATGGAACATGCCCGTCTGATGCAGATAGTGATCAACCTGATAAAAAATGGTTACGAATCCATCGAAGGCTGCCCGGATAAGAGACCCGGCACGTTGCGCATCACAAGCAGTCAGGCAGAGCAACACCTTCTCCTCTCCATCAAGGACAACGGCATGGGCTTTGCTCCCGGTGCAGAGGAAAAAATCTTCACCTACGGCTACTCCACCAAAGAACACGGTTCCGGATTCGGTCTCCATTCGGCGGCCAACTTCCTTATCGCCCAAGGCGGTTCCATTAGGGCCCAGAGTGAGGGATCTGGTCTTGGGGCGGAGTTTATTGTGTCCCTCCCCATCCATTCCCATCCAGAGGAGCAGCATGAAGAAAGCACATAATGTGGTCACACTACTCACTCTTTTAACTGGCACACTCCTCCTCAACCCTGCACCACCGCTCCTTGCCAACGAGCCAGATCCCCGTCTCACTAAGATGGCCCAGCTCTTTGACCAGGGCGAACGTGGCGAAGAAGATCTCTACCGTGACGAGCAACTCCTCCTCAGCGCCACCGGCTCTTTAAAACCGGTGCATCTTGCCCCCTCGGTGGCCTCGGTTATCAGTAAGGAGGATATCGAAGCCATGGGGGCCAGAACCTTGAACGAGGCATTGGAAACGGTGCCAGGGCTACATATGGCCCCCTCCGACACCTTTGGGCCCATGATGGAAAATATTAATATCCGCGGGGTGAGCACCCCGCTGAACCCTCAGGTTCTGGTTATGGTGGACGGGGTGCCCATTACATCTCAATGGAACGGGAACAGGAATTATCGCTTTGATATGCCGGTGACCATGATCTCCCGCATCGAGGTGGTGCGGGGACCAGGTTCAGCAGTGCATGGGGCCGATGCCTTTGCCGGCACCATCAACGTCACAACCAAGGATGGTCAGGAGATCAACGGGATAGCCATGGGTGGCCGTTACGGCTCATTTGACAGTGGTGATATCTGGCTCCAGTACGGCGGACTCTCTGCTGGTTGGGATGTAGTGGCCAGTATCGATTTCCAGAAACTGGGTACCGACAGCAACCGTATCATTGACCAGGATCTACAGACCACCTTCGATTCCACCTTTGGCACAGATGCCTCCCTGGCCCCGGGAACCATGAATCTTGACCGGGACGCAGTGGAGTTCCATCTCGGAGCCCGTAAGGGG
>CAYWMZ010000524.1:0-2230 GCA_964459485.1 uncultured Desulfocapsa sp.
GACAGTGTTCAGGGAACAGCCTCCTTGCGGGGACAGGTCACTGCCCTTCTTATTCCCTATCTGAAACTCCAGAAAAGCCTTGCCTCCGATGATTTTGCGGCTGCGGTAAAGCAGGGTCAGCTTTTCTCTGAAAGGGCGAAAGGGATGAGTTCACTCCTTCGAGGGAGTGAGTATACAGAGGAGATAGAACTTGCTGAGAGCCTAGATAGTGAGGGACGGGAGCTTGTTTCTGCCGTTGATCTGGCTCAGATTCGCAAGGTGTTTTATCCCCTCAGCAAAACCCTGGCCCGGCTCATTAAACGCTATGGCAGTAATGGTGAATCTCCCCTCTTTATTCAGTTTTGCCCCATGGCCTTTTCCAATAGCGGCGCCACCTGGATATCCGAGACAGAGGAGATCAATAATCCCTATTTCGGGGCCATGATGCTGCGCTGTGGTGAAGTGCAAAAACAGATTAAATAGTAGTGTAAAATGACAACTTCTGATCAGCAACTCCCCCCCGCCACATCCCTTGTTGGTGCCATTATTCGCTTCTGCCTCCTCCATAAGGTGGTGGTGGCCATGGTTCTGCTGGGTGTTATTGGCTGGGGTGCCATGGTGGCCCCCTTTGATCTGCATATTAATGGTCTGCCCCGTGACCCGGTACCCGTTGATGCCATCCCTGATATCGGGGAGAATCAGCAGATAGTCTTCACCAAATGGCCCGGCCGTTCCCCCCAGGATGTGGAAGATCAGATAACCTACCCCCTAACGGTATCCCTGCTCGGGCTGCCCGGGGTGAAGACGGTGCGCAGTTACTCCATGTTTGGCTTCTCCTCCATCTACGTTATCTTTGATGATTCTGTGGAGTTCTACTGGTCTCGGTCTCGCCTCCTGGAAAAACTGGCCAGCCTTCCTGAAGGGACATTGCCGCCTAATACCCGACCCACTTTAGGGCCTGATGCCACGGGACTGGGGCAGATATTCTGGTATACGCTTGAGGGAAGAACTCCCGATGGTGATCCGGCTGGAGGCTGGGATCTGGCCGAGTTGCGTTCCATTCAGGACTGGTATGTACGCTATGCCCTGATGGGTGTGTCCGGGATCTCAGAAGTTGCATCGGTTGGCGGCTTTGTAAAGGAGTATCAGATCGATGTGGACCCCGATGCCATGCACGACAAGGGCGTCAGTCTGGCCGAGGTCTTTGCCGCAGTGAAGCAGTCTAATATCGATGTGGGCGCCCGAACCATCGAGATCAACCGGGTCGAATATGTGATCCGGGGCATAGGTTTTATAAAATCCCTGGCCGATATAGAAAAGGCGGTGATTAAGGCCGTGGATAATATTCCAATCCGGGTCTCCGATGTGGCAACCGTCACCCTGGGCCCGGCCCTGCGGCGCGGGGTGCTGGACAAGGCCGGGGCTGAAACCGTGGGCGGGGTCGCCGTTGTTCGGTACGGGGATAATCCCCTGGCCGCCATTCAGCGAATTAAAAAGAAGATTGCAGAGATAAGCCCCGGTCTGCCGAGCAAGACCCTGGCTGATGGAACGGTGAGTAAGGTCACCATCGTGCCTTTCTACGACAGATCCGGCCTTATCAATGAGACCCTGGGAACCCTCAAAACCGCCCTGGGGCAGGAGATCCTGATCACCATTATTGTGCTCCTGGTAACGGTGATGCACTTTAAGAGTTCCCTTTTGGTATCTGCTCTGCTGCCCCTTACGGTGCTGATGGCATTTATCGGGATGAAGGTCTTTGGGGTGGATGCCAATGTGGTGGCCCTGTCCGGTATCGCCATTGCCATCGGTACCATTGTGGATATGGGGATTATTATCTGTGAAAATATCCTCACCAAGATGGATGAGGCGGATCCCGATGAGCCCACTCTGGCCATTATCTACCGGGCCTCAACGGAGGTGGGCAGTGCTGTTCTCACAGCGGTTGCCACCACCATTGTCAGTTTTCTGCCGGTCTTTACCATGCAGGCGGCAGAAGGCAAGCTCTTCCAGCCCCTGGCCTATACCAAGACATTTGCCCTGATTGCCTCGGTGGTGATTGCCCTCACTGTGCTGCCTCCCCTGGCCCATCTTCTTTTTTCACGGGTCAGGTCAAAGGGAGGGCGCAGGCCCGGAATGATGCAGTTTGTGATTCCTCTCCTCTTGATTGTGGTGGGGATGATCCTTGCTGTACAGGTACATCTGCTCGGCCTGATTCTTGTGGGATTTGGACTCTATCGCTTTATTTTGAAAT
>CAYWMZ010000525.1:0-2229 GCA_964459485.1 uncultured Desulfocapsa sp.
GTAACCACAGGCGCACGTCCACCCTGCTGCTGGATATAACTGATGGACAGCTCAGCCGCCTCCACACATTCTTTGCCAAACTGTTTCTCACCTGCATCAATCACACTCTGGAGCACGGAAAATGCCTGCGGGGAACCACTGGCTCCAAGGGTACGGCAGATTTCGAGGGCCAGGATATTCTTTTCTGCACCACGATACAACTTACACTCCTCCAAAAGCGCCTCCAGTGGGGCCACGACAGTCTCTGTTGCGACCCGTCGCAGGTTCTTCACTACCTGGGCCTTGGCTTGAGCACTTACCTCAGGGAGGACTTGAAGTAAATATTCACTGGTGAAGCTTTTGCCGATGCGCACGATACACTGCAAGGTTTCCTGCTGCACCCGAAGGTCTTCGTGAGATGCATAACCAAGGATTACCTTAAGATCCGTTGCCGTTCCGGTTTCTGCCAGGAGACGAATGATATTTCGTTTCCCATACCAGGGCATGGGATCGGGAAGCCGCTCCAGGAGTACCGGTACCAAGGCATGGCCCATACCACTCAAGATCTTCAGGAGACGTATTCGATGGGAGCGTTTCTCGGAGGTGATCAGGGTGTCCAGCAGAAAACGTGCGGCCACCGGTCCCTGCATAATTATTTTGTGACAGATCTGCTCATTCACCGGCTTTACAAAACAGCGATCCAGATATCCCTGTAGCAGGACAAGATCCACATTTTTATCCTGAATATTGCCAATAAGCTTGCGTACCGGGTCAGATTTTTCCAAGGCCCCGGAACGAATATAGTAAAAAGTGTCCAGAATCCGTTCAGCCAGGTCATTATTATCCGAATACCAGGCCTGATTCATCATGGCGTGCATGGCAAGGACATGATTTTTAAAAGACAGATCGGCGACATCACTCTCCCGTATCCAGGCCAGACACACAGGCGTTAGTTTCTTGAGCCACCCCCAACGCTGTAAATAGGCAAGCTTACTGGCCACTCCTCCGATTACCTGGGCAAAATTGGCACGATGGACATGGTCATTATCCTTAAGCCCCCGCACCACGTTCTGAATGATGGCGGCAGCCACACTCTCCTTGTCATTATTGAGGAGTTTTTCCACTGTGGCAGGGATACTGAGACACACCTCTTTATTTTTGAGACTCTCAAGATCCCCTTTGGCAAGTGCAGTAATCCCTGTCTGGAGGCGCTTCTCCTTCCGATCCTGTTCCGTCTGCTGCAAAACGGCCTTGGTACTCCCAAGGGCAAGAATCTGTTTACCACGGGGCGTTGCAACCACCCGGTCGTACCCATCTATCAGTACCTGTATCTGGCTGAGCTGTTCCGGGGTAGTTGCCTTGGACTTTTTTCGCTGCTCTTGAATCCACTCGAGCACTGATGTCAGCGTATCGTTAGCAAAGACAGTGAGCAGCCGGGTGAGAAAAAACTCCCCGAAAGAACCGGAGTACTCCTGGCAGATAAGCATCAAAACAGTGCGTTGATCAAGGTAAGGGGCAAGAAGCGTTGCAACCTTGACACTCACCTGTTCATGGAGTTCATCGGAGAGGAGGTCACTGACACGGCCCAACATTTCCGAAAAGGCCGGGGCAACCACAACGATATGCTCCTGGGAGAGGATTTGAAAAAGTGAATAGGTGGTGGTGGCAATAATATGGGCACTCTTTTCAGGGGACCGAAAGCTCTCTTCCAGAGTCTTTTGCAGAAGGGCACCTTTTTTACGTCCCACCAGAAACAGGATGTATTCGGGACGTACCACCCCGCCGGACAAGGCCTTAAGGACACCATCCACCCTTCGCTTCTGCTCCTGCTCTTCTGCGCTTTCTCCAGGTGCGAAATATTCCACCGGAAAGACGTCTGAAAGCTGAAGTGCTTCAATAAAGGCCCTGTCACCACCCGCCCTGTTGACCTCTTCAGGGGTAGCCCCAAAAACGGAGAGAACCTTTTTAAAGCTTATCCGATCAAAGCCCCTGGAGAGTACCAATTCATTGAGTTCCATCCTCCGCAGCTGCTCACTGAAGGTGAGTAACTGGAGACGCTCCCGGGTGGGGTTATCAACAACTTCCCCGTTAAGATGGTACTCCCCGTTCAGAAAAGAAAAGCGCAACACATCATGAGACCTGAGAAAGGCCTTCACACCAAGGTAGGCATTTTCAGAAGAATTCGTTACCTGAGCTGAATCCTCCGGATAGAGGCGAAGGGCGGTGGAAGCCGCATTAATCAACTTTAAT
>CAYWMZ010000526.1:0-2213 GCA_964459485.1 uncultured Desulfocapsa sp.
GTAACTATTTAGGAGTGCCCAGATTCGTTCAGGCTGGTCACCGTAGTGTACGATTGTGTACATGAGGTGTCCAGACCGGACGAAAATGGGTGCTGCTGAATAGTTACCATTAAACAAGCTCAGCATTTAGAGAGTGATGCCCCGCATGGATGATCTGTACTGAAATGATCTCTCCTGGCAGAAATCCTGTTGCCCCTTCCTTGATGTGAACCAAATGATTACTGCCACTGCGGGCAACGGTTGAGTCGGGGGTGACTCGTTCAACCATCACAGAGAGTTTTTTGCCCAACAGGCCCCTGTTGTGGTTCAGGCAGATTTCATCCTGCCGGGTCTGAAAACGCAACAGCCGCTCAGCTTTGACCGTTTCCTCAACTTTATTGTCAAATTCTGCCGAACGTGTGCCGGGCCGATCTGAATATTTAAAGGAATAGGAGCCGTGGTATTGCACCTCTTCTAGCAGGGACATTGTCTCTTCGAAATCCTGGTCGGTTTCGCCGGGAAAGCCAATTATCATATCGGTGGTGATTGTAATCTCAGGGCAATAACTGCGCAGGGCTGCAACTTTTTCCAGGTACAGTTGCCGGTTGTACTTTCTGTTCATAAGCTTCAGTATTCTGTCGGATCCCGACTGTACAGGAAGGTGGAAGTGGGGGCAGAGGATTTCCACCTCTGCAAAGCAGCGCATCAGATCATCAGAAAGGTCTTTTGGGTTGGAGCTGGTAAAACGCAAGCGTTGCAATCCGGAAATATCCGCTACTTCCCGAAGAAGGTTGCTGAATGTGTAGGAGCTGTTGGCAGCATTGATCTCATTGGTCTTCCCGTAGGAGTTCACGTTTTGACCAAGCAGTGTAATTTCACGGACACCTGCATCAACTAAGACCTGAGCTTCACGGAGTATGTGCTCAGATTTACGGGATATTTCCCTTCCTCTGGTGTAAGGAACCACGCAGTAGGAGCAGTAGTTATTGCAGCCCTGCATAATAGTGAGAAATTTTTTAAATACGAAACTCTTGTGAAGTGATTTTCCCTTTGTCTTTTTGAGATCCGGGATAAAGGCGGGAATAGTGTATTGATCATCAAGATTGGTTTCAACACTGTTGGCCTGGTCTTCTTCTATTAACTCAGCAAGCTGATAAATATTTTGAGTGCCAACCACCAAGTTCACATGGGGCATGCGCTCTATCAGTTTCTTCCCTTCCTGCTGGGCCACACAACCTGCTACACAGATTTTGAGGCTGGGCTTCTGTTTTTTTTGTTTCCGCAAGGCCCCGAGAAGACTCATCACCTTTTGCTCTGCCTTGGCTCGAATGGAGCAAGTGTTAAGGATAATAAGATCCGCAGTGTCAATATCGGCAGTTTCCACATATCCAATTTCACTGAGGAGTTGAGCCATAATTTCAGAATCACGCTCGTTCATCTGACAGCCAAAGGTTTTGATAAAAAGAGATTTTGATTGCATGGATACCTGCTATACGTTTACCGGAAAGTTACAGGGAGCAGAGGGGGCTGCCTTCTAACCGGAACATTTAAATGTCCATGGGGCTTTGAGGGCAGTCCCGATGGACACCAGTGAGTTGGGCCAACAGTTTAAGGGTTTGGTTTAACGGAAAGGGCGAGGGGGGCAAGGAGACCGTACAGGGTATGTGCCTGCTCTTTTGGAAAACGTAGGCAGACCACTCCTGGAGAGGCGGGGACTGAAGAAAGTAGGCACAGTCCGTCATAGGCCTCCAGGATAAATTTGAGAAAATGGTATCTTGCGGGATTGATACGAAGAAAGACCTTTTCAAGTTCCATGATGCCCCCATCCATTCCTTTCTCTTAAACTGAGAGCGAAGAATCGACCTCACCCATTTGGTCTTCCCTTGCTGCCAAGAGGGGAACCACAATCTCACGAATAAATTCGTCTGTTTGGGCAGCGGCCCTGCCGGTAAATTGGCTGTAGTCACCAACCAGCTCCATCAGCTCATCATGGGAGAAGGGGATACGCTCATCCTTGGCCAGCCGCTCAAGGAGATCATTATCAAGTCCCTCTTCTTTGACAACCTTTCCCGCAGCAAGGGAATGTTCCTTTACAACTTCATGCATCTCCTGACGACTTTCTCCTTTAGCGACAGCCTCCATTAGGATTTTTTCCGTGGACATAAAGGGGAGTTCCATACGGAGATGTCTCTCTATTTGTTTCGGGAAAACAACCATATTGCTGGTGATGTTGA
>CAYWMZ010000527.1:0-2211 GCA_964459485.1 uncultured Desulfocapsa sp.
AGAACTGTTGCTGTGGATTCTGCAACCCTTAATGCAACACCAAGGAGTTCGGCCATGGCCGTATTGGCGGTCTCCATTCCCGGCACTCCGGTGAGACGGCCCAGCTCCTGACTAAGGTTCTGGGTTTGACGGCGCAGAGTGCGCAGCTCCAGGGCCTTGTTGCAGGAGAGACGCAGGGCCTTACGGTCAAAGGGTTTGGCAAGAAAGGTAAAGGCCCCGAGGTGCATGGCACGCACGGCAAGTTCAATGGAGGCAAAGGCGGTTATGATAATCACCGGTACATCGGGCTGTTGCTCTTTGAACAGCCTTAAAAGCTCCAGGCCGTCCATATCACCCAGCTTTACATCGCTCACCACCAGATCGGGATGTTTCTCTGCAAAGAGTTTCAGCCCCTGGTGGCCAGAAGCAGCGGCAAGGACCCTGAACCCTGACTGAATCAGGTTATACTCGGTAACCCGTAGGAGACTGGTATCGTCATCGATCAAGAGTACACTCTTCATGTTTGCCCCTCGGGGGGTGAGGGAAGCGTGATCACAAAACAGCCGCCACTCCGGCCCTCTCCTTCCCCCACAGCCAAAGTTCCGCCATAGCTTGCAATAATACGGCTGGAGATGGCAAGTCCCAAACCTGTCCCCTCCTCCTTGGTGGAGTAGAACGGAGTAAAAATTTCCTCTCGTAAGGCCTCTTCTATCCCAGGCCCACTATCACACACCCGTATCTCAATAGAGCCCTTATTGATACAACTCGTCACGCTTACAACTCCATTTTTCTCTGCGGCCTCACAACCATTGAGGGAGAGATTGAGCATCACCTGAGTCATTTTATCCCCCGCCATCATACTCCCCGCAGTCTTGTCATCCAAGTTAATATCAAACCGGACACCCTTCTCTTTAAATTTATGTTCAAGTAAGACCCTCGCCCTCTCAATGATTTCAGCCAGTGATTCACAGCGTGGGATATGGGGAGCGGTTTGACTACGTTTTGCATAGTGCAGTACCTCATCAACTGTGGTGGAGAGGCGGCTCGTCTCTTTGAAAAGAATTTCACTAAACTCATGTTTGGGATGGTTTTCGGGGAAATCATCGGCCAGAATCTCCACTGCGCCTCGGATGGCGGCCAAAGGATTTTTGATCTCATGGGCCAGGGAAGCAGCCAGTTGCCCCAGGGCGGAAAGTTTCTGACTGGCATGAAGTTGTTCCTCCGCCTCAACCAGCTGAGCTGCCTGCCTGTGGAGCTTCTTATAAGAACGCTCCAGCCTCCTGGAAAGGGCCTGATACTTCTGGCGTAGCTGCTTTTCCCGCCCGGCAATCACCCCGATCACGCCACCGGCGCCAAAGTAGAGCAGGATCTCCGGCAATTCGGCAAAGAACGCCTTGTGGCCTAAAGGAAAAAAACGATACAGGTGGGGAATAAAGGCAATGGAGGTACAGGCGGCAAGGAAGAGCCCGCCACGTACTCCATAGAGTATGGCGGCCACCACAATGGGAAAATAACTGAAACGACGATACAGGTCGTGAAGTAACAGCCGCTCTGTTGGGGTAAAACTGTGCAACAACCCCACTGCCACCACCAGTACCAGCAAAACCATAAGGATATTTTTTTTTCGGGTTTCCATGACTACGACAGACCGCCGGCTAACAGAAAAGAGAGCGGAACAAGGTGGTGAGCAGAAGCCTGACCCTCCGTTACGATTCCCCCAGCAAGGTGTAAATCACCTGATCTCCCTTTCCCTTCATCTCCACCTCCCGCCCTGCCGAGAAGGGGAATATATCTTTTAACAGATCGTAGGTGCTACTGGCAACAGTCACTGCCATGGGAAGGCTTAGGCCCTCCACCCGGGCGGCGATATTTACAGTATCACCGAATATATCATACAGATATTTCTCGGTACCAACCACGCCGCCCACTAGCGGGCCGCTACAGATCCCCACCCGAATCTGCCAGCGATACACCGCCTTTGCGTTATGCTCTTCCATAAAGGCCACAATCTGTAGAGCAGCACGGGCAACATTCAGGGCATGGCGGCTATCGACTTCCGGGACACCGCAGGCAAAGAGATAGGCATCCCCTATGGTCTTCATCCGCTCACATTTATTTTCCACACAGATCCTGTCAAAGGCGGTGAATATCTCATTGAGTTCATCAATTATCACCTCTGGGGCAAGGTTTGACGAGGTGGAAGTAAAATCCACGATATCGGTGAAACAGACC
>CAYWMZ010000528.1:0-2191 GCA_964459485.1 uncultured Desulfocapsa sp.
TTACAGTATGGAGTATGAACGCAATGGATTTTGAACCAAAATGGATCGCCTGGGAAATCACCCGGCGCTGCAACCTGAAATGCGTCCACTGCAGGTCTTCTTCGGAGCTTGCAATCGAAGGACATCCCGATTTCTCCTTTGAAGAGGCCAAACGGGTGCTGGACGATATCGCATCCTACGCATCCCCGGTGATTGTCCTGTCAGGTGGCGAGCCGTTACTGCGCCCCGATGTCTTTGATATTGCCAAATATGGCAGATCAAAGGGGCTGCGGATGTGTCTGGCAACCAACGGGACTCTAGTCACCGATGATATCTGTGAAAAGATTAAAGATGCCGGAATAAAGATGGTGTCACTGAGTCTTGACGGGGCCAAGGCCGAGACCCACGATAACTTCCGTAACCAGGAAGGGGCCTTTGATGCCACCATGAATACCATTAAACTCTTCAACAAACATGGTATCTCCTTTCTGGTGAACTCCTCCTTTACCCTGCGTAACCGTAAGGAGATCCCGGAGATCTACAAACTGGTGAAGGGCCTTGGGGCCAAGGCCTGGTACATGTTTATGATCGTGCCCACGGGTCGCGGTGAAGAGATCATGGAAGAGTTGATCCCCATCGACATCTACGATGAGATCCTGGAGTGGCATTATGAGCTTGAAAAAAATGACGACGAACTCCTAACCCGTCCCACCTGCGCCCCGCACTACTACCGTATTGTACGCCAGAAGGCCAAAGAAGAAGGCAGCGCCTTTAAACGCCGTAACCTCCAGTTTTCAACGGGCGGATCCAAGGGTTGTCTGGCAGGCCAATTGATCTGCCTGATCGATGTGGATCTTGATGTGCTGCCCTGCAGCTACTTCCCCAAGGCTGCCGGAAACTTAAGTAAACAATCCTTTAAAGAGGTATGGGAAGAATCCAAACTCTTTGCAGAAATGCGGGATTTTAAAGGCTATAAGGACAACTGCGGCTCCTGCGAATATGTAAACGTCTGCGGCGGCTGCCGGGCTCGGGCCTACGCCATGACCGGCGACTACCTGGCCCAGGAACCCTTCTGCAACTATATCCCAAAGGCCATCCAGAATAAAAAATAACAGCTACCCAACCAGACTATCCAAGCAAACACGCAAACGTAAAAATTACAGTAGCGCCTCCGCCCAAAGGAACGGGACGGAAGTGCCAATGAACTTGTGGAGTATACCCAAATGAATGATACCTTTCTCAAAGCCTGCCGAGGCGAAGCCACCGATTACACCCCCATCTGGATCATGCGTCAAGCCGGACGCTACCTTCCGCAGTATCAGAAGGTACGGGGCAATGTGACCTTTCTTGAACTGTGCAAGACCCCGGAACTCTGTGTCGAAGTAACGCTGCAGCCCGTTGAATACCTGAACGTGGATGCCGCCATCCTCTTCTCAGATATCCTGATCCCCCTGGAAGCCATGGGCACCACCCTGGAATTTCACGAAGGAAGGGGACCTGTCTTTCCCGAACCCATCAAGACACAGGCCGATCTCGACAAACTGATCGTTCCGGATCCGGAAGAACACACCGGCTTTGTGATGGAGACCATCAAGCTACTGCGCAAGGAGTTGCAGGTACCACTTATCGGTTTTTCCGGGGCACCCTTTACCTGTGCCACCTACCTGATTGAGGGCGGCTCCACCAAGATCTTCTGGGAAACCAAGAAGATGATGTACACCCAACCCGAACTCTTCCATGCAATGATGCGCAAGATCACCGACACCACCACCCTCTATCTGAAGGCCCAAGCCAAGGCCGGGGCCCAGGCCCTACAGATCTTTGACTCCTGGGCGGGCGTTCTGGCACCCTGTGATTTTGAGACCTTTGCCCTCCCTTATGTCAAGGAAATCGTTCGTGATTTACAGGACACCGGCCTCCCCATTATCTATTTTGCCAACAACGGTGCAACCCTGCTTGAGTTATCCGAATCCACAGGTGCCAATGTCCTTGGTCTGGACTGGCGTATCAACATCGGTGATGCCGCAAAACGGGTGGGCAATGTAGCCTTGCAGGGAAATCTCGATCCCTTCTCCCTGCTGCTGCCCAAAGACGAGCTGAAAAAGCGTATCGCCCGTATCCTGGATGATGCAAAAGACGTCAAGGGCCATATCTTTAATCTGGGCCACGGTATCCATCAGTTTACTCCCCCCGAGCAGGCCAAGGCCGCCGT
>CAYWMZ010000529.1:0-2191 GCA_964459485.1 uncultured Desulfocapsa sp.
AAATGATAGACTAATAGCAGGATGAACTGGGATAATTATTTTTATCCCTGTCCCTAATACTGCTCATCAGATAAGTTATGATCCAGTAAAAGATCTAATTCGTTTAATGCGTTTTCCACTTCTTGACGAGTCATATTCTTCTTTATATTTTAGCTGTAGATTTTCATAAACTTAACGTTGTTTGGTGTCCACTTTTCGTGAGTAGGTCTAACTAAGAGCGTTTTATCAATTGTCCCGCCCAGAAATACCCCCAACAGTTGTTTTACGCCTCAGTTCTCCGCTTACCAACAAGCATTGAATAAAAACTGCGGGATGGTTGATAAAATGTTGTTGGACTGAGCCGCGGGGGGTTAAGGAAAGAGTTTGTTAGTACTCTATGGGGTTTGTTTGTAACCCATTGAAACACTGAAAGTTATTTTTTGCAAATCCTTTCTGGGATACCGAGGATGAAAGGTTTTGGATATTCGGCTGAGGAAGGCTAAACAACACTGTTTTCAATTCCTGTTTTTTCATATCAACTCTGGGGGTATGGCCTATAACGCCTAAAAATTACCGGTTCACGACGCACCACTCCATTACACCTGACGGGTGTCATTAAAAACTATACTGCTGAGCGTGCCCTGATCTTACCCTGTGCTGAATTCCGGTAATGGCTCCATATGAACCATTCGTCCAATTTTGCAGTGTGGACAAAGGGTGATGTCTTTTCCGGTTATCCGCAACACCTTTTCCTCAAGAGTCTCCTGGATAAACAGCTTGATCTCCATATCTTTACCAATGAGTCGTCGAATGAGGAGGATCGATTTCCACTTGCAAACATTGGCCAGGAAACCATAATATCTTATCTTCATAAAGCGAAACGGTAGGACATGAAGGAGGAAACGACGGATAAACTCCATGGCTGAGAGAGTCATTTTCCTGAGTTCATTATTGTTTTGCCGATTCCTGTAGGTGAAAGTCACTGTATCTTTGTCTATTGCAGTAATCCGATGATTCGATATGGCTATTCTGTGCGTATAACGGCCAAGGTATTCCAGAACCTGTTCTGGTCCGGCAAAGGGCTTTTTCGCATAAATAATCCATGTTTTGTCCCGTGCCTTTTGCAGGAGCATTTTGCTGTTTGCTGGGTTTTTCTCAGAATTGAGGTTTTCTTTGATCAAAGAAAGATATTGCTTTTTGAACTCCTTTGCCAGGGATTGAACCCGGAACAGATATTTATCGCTGCTGGGATTCCAACGTCTGCCATCGAAAGAAAGGACACCCGCCGGGATAAGGCAGTGGATATGAAAATGATCAATCAAGGTCTGGCTCCAGGTGTGGAGGATAGTGAGCAGTCCCGGCTTCCCCTCAAGTTTCCACTGAGGATCAGCGGCAAAGAGTAGGACTGTGTTACGCACTGCCCTGAATAACATGGATAAAAACACTTTGCGATCACTCATGATAATCGGGTTCAGGTCATGGGGAAGGGTAAAAACCATATGGAAATAGCCACAGGGCAGAAGCTCCTGTTTGCGCTTTTCCAGCCAGTCTTCTTTGGTCATGGTTTGACATTTCGGGCAGTGTCGATTTCTGCAGGAATTATAGCTGTTGCGCTGTGCGGCACAGTGATCACACACCTCACTGTGTCCGCCAAGTGCTGCCGTTCTACACGCGCTTATGGCAGCCATCACTTTGCGTTGTCCTTCGGTTACCGGATATTTACTTTTGTATTCCTCTGCGTATCGGCGAAAGACATCGGCTAGTTCATATCTTGGTTTCATGCCAGACCTCCTTTGCTGTAAAGAAGATCAAGGGGACTCACGGTCTTTGACAGATAGTCTGGGCTGAGATGGAGATAAGTGCAGGTGGTTTTCAAGGAACTGTGACCGAGCCATCTTTTAATCATATACAGCTCTGTTCCATCTTCCATCAGGTGGGTTGCAAAACAGTGCCTAAGCGTATGGATTCCTCGCCCACTGCTAACCCCTGCCTTTTTTTTGGCTTGATAGTAGATTTGTTGAGCAGAACAGATACTCATAGGTTTGCTTTTATCCCGACCAAAAAAGAGCCACTCACCAGGTTGGCAATACCGAAAATATTCACGAAGCAGTTTCAGACATCTTTCAGAAAGGATGGTGTATCTGTCTTTGTTGCCTTTGGCCTGTTCCACCCGGATCATCATTCTATCAGATTCGATATGCTCTGGACGCAA
>CAYWMZ010000530.1:0-2185 GCA_964459485.1 uncultured Desulfocapsa sp.
TTTTGTACATGAGGTGTCCAGACCGGACGAAAATGGGTGCTGCTGAATAGTTACGTTTCTGTTAGGGCAGTTTTGATATGGCCTCAAGATCAATGGTTTTAGCATAGTTAATCAGGTCGTCCCGGGTCAGTTGTCTGCCCTTGAGGGTGACTAGAAAACGGTTATTGACCACAATGTTGACATCTCCGCCATTGTTTTGAAAGTTGACGATACCCTTGTAACCATTGATAAGCTCAAACTGTCCGGCAGATGCAGCAAAGATGGGATTTGAAAACATCATGATCATGGATTGCAGAAGGGGGGAGTCGGTGATTATGGCAATATCCACAACCGATGCATCCTTAGTGTACTTCTTCTGAGCTGTGAGTCCGCCACCAAACAGGGATGCGGCTGTCACCTGGGCGCTGCCCTCATTGGCACTCCAGCCTTCCAGGGGGGCAGGTAATAGCTTAGCCAGGGCCTCTCCCTTCTTCTGCCGGATCAATTGGCTTGCATAATCAAGGCTGCTGGCCGCATTGGAAAAATCGTTATTCTTATATTCAGAGAGTGCTTTTTCTATGGTTTGGATGACGGGATCTTTTTCAACCGCCTGGACGGTTACCGGGAGTATAAACAGGATGCAGAACAGGATAAGAAGGTGTTGTGTGTTTTTATACATGGGAACTCCTGTTGGGGTGCTGGTACGAAAGGGCTTTATTGTTGCCTCAAGGTACAGATATCCGTCAAAATGGATGGATTATAACCGTTGAAGCCTTCTTTTGTCGTTATTCTACAAGCGTTACCGGATTCTAACAAGAATTTATCCATAATTGTTGTCGTATTCTCTAACTGGTCTGGAATGGAGTGTACGCCTGTAAAAGAGTTCAAAGAACTCGGTAAATCAAGATTGTAAGGCGAAAAACACTCCGTCACAATAAAATTATTTGACAGAGAAAGATGGAATAGTTATTGTCATGTAACATGAAAGTTAAACGAACGTTTGAATGTGGTGTGGAGTGCAAAGATGGATGAAACGAAACAACAGGTACCCGAATCCAGGGAACGTATTTTCCAGGCAGCCCTGTACCTGTTTGCCAGAAACGGTTACGCAGAGACCGGGGTGCGTGAATTAGCGGCCAGGGCTGAAGTCAACCTCTCCATGGTGAATTATTTCTTTGGTAGCAAGAAGGGGCTGCTCAAAGTCATCTTAAACAACTTTTTTTCAGGCTATCTTGCAATTGCCAGCGAGACACTCATTGGAGAGGACGATTTGCTCGGTAGGGTCGAAAAATTTATAGGCAGTGCAATTGTCTACTTTGATGCAGAGCGGGATTCTCTGATAGTCGCAATCAGTGAACTACCCCACGATGATGCTGAAATCACTGAATACAAAGCACTTTGGGCCACAAAAATGTTTGAAATCGTGAACCGGGAACTCTCTGTGCCTTTGCAGGCAGGCACCGGGTACCATATCCCTGCAGCCGTCCTTGCTCCCATGCTGACTTCTCTTATGGCCTCCCGTTTTCTCTTTGGCTCGCTTATACAAAAGGTGGGGCAGGAGAGCTCCAAATCTGTACCCCTTGAGGCCTACACAAAGATTATCGTGAGAACAGTTTTACAGGGCATCACTGTTTCGGAACAGTAGTTGCTTTGACAAAGTAGAAATAAAATATGCCTTTCTAAACAGGATACTCTATCTGACAACATGAAGAAAATTGTAAAAAAATGGACGCTGGCTCCAGGGTTGATACTGGCCTGGGGCGTACTGTTCCCTCATGTGAGCTTGGGGCTTAGCATGGAAGAGGCGGTGACCCTGGCCCTTGAAAAGAACCCTGCTCTACAGAAACAGGAGTTTCAGCAGGCGTTGAGCGAAGAGGAGTTACAGGGAAAGAAATCGCAAAATTATGGAAAGGTTGAGCTGCTTGCCTCGTACGGTCATTTTAATCTGCCCAGGACCCTGGTTCCCCTGACACCAGCCTCGATTTCCAATGACCCCGCCGGAGTTCCAACTACTCGGGATCTTGTCACAACCGGTATCATGTACGAACTCCCTCTGTTTACCGGGTTCTCACAGCAACGTTCAGTGGAGATTGCAGTCCTTGAAAAAGAGATGACAAGGGCTGCCATACATTTGAGTCGGGAACAACTTATCTACAATGTAAAAACACTCTACGTCAATATTCTTTCACTCACGGATCAGCAAGGG
>CAYWMZ010000531.1:0-2164 GCA_964459485.1 uncultured Desulfocapsa sp.
GAGATAGATCATTTCAGAGAGATCATCTATTATAATGCCAATGGCCTTCTTCTCATTATCTGAGTTTTCAGCAGAGTTTGCGCCAACGGCGTACTCTTCAGTCCAGATTTCACTGGGAACTTCCATAAGGACTTTTCCAGATTTAAGATCCTTCAGTATATAGCGAACAGTGACCCGAACTCTAACTTCGGTTGCGTTGTTCCCATCTCCATAGGAGAGGCTAGGCAGATCAATGGAGAGAATTTCTCCGGCAAGGATAAGGTTGGAGCCTTCTTTCTGTTTGGTGACACGGATACTGCCGGATTTCTGGTACCAGCGGGTCAGAGATTGGTAAATTTTTGCGTCTAATAGCAGTTCATTGGTACGATTGTGCCAGGTGGCGACATAGAGATCCCGCTGGGGCCCCGTGTAGACAAAGGGATTATGATAGCCGCAGGAGGCAAGCAATAGCATGGTAGCAAGCAGGAGAGGGAGGAGGTATTTTCTTTGTTTCAATGGACTACTCCGTTGGATAAAATGACACATTTAATGAAAGGTAGAGTGAAAAGATACGTTAAATAGCTGAATATCTTTAGAAGATGTTAGCCTTAAATCACAATATTGACAAGTTTCTTCTTAACGACAATGACTTTTTTAATGGGCTGGCCGTTGATAAATTTCAGGGCATTTTCATCTTTTAAGGCGAGGGCCTCCAGGCTTGCGTCATCAATATCCACTGCTACCTGAATTTTTGAGCGTACCTTTCCTTTAACCTGGATCACGATGGTAAGGGCATCCTCCCGTGCAGCCTCTTCGTCCCATTCCGGCCATGATCTGGAATCGATGGGTTCATCGGGATGGATACGCTCCCAGAGTTCAGCACAAAAATGGGGTACCATGGGGCTGAGGAGAATCAGGATAGTGTCCACTGCCTCCTGGATAATTGCCGGGGCAATTTCATTGTTTTGCTTGTTGTTGCTGGTTACGGAGGACAGGGTGTTAAAAAGCTCCATTACTCCGCTGATGGCGGTGTTGAAATGGAAATTTTTTTCAATATTTGCGGTGACTCGTTTTATGGTCTGATGGGTTTTGCGGTGTAGCTCCCGTTCGGACGGATTAAGATTTTTGGGGAGGCTATCAGGAGTGACCAAGAGGAAGTTAATATGGCCCTGCACAAAGCGGAATATCCTGTTTAAAAAACGATAGCAGCCTTCAACACCCTTGGCGTTCCATTCCAGATCTTTTTCAGGTGGGGCGGCAAACAGAGAAAAAAGACGGGTGGTATCGGCCCCATACTGAGTTATGAGCTCGCTGGGATCAACCACATTTCCTTTAGATTTGCTCATCTTGGAACCGTCTTTAATGACCATGCCCTGGGTCAGGAGGTTGGTGAAGGGTTCGTCGATATCCAGATAACCAAGATCGCGTAGAACCTTGGTGAAAAAGCGGGAGTAGAGGAGGTGCAGGATGGCATGTTCCACGCCTCCTATATACTGATCCACTGGAAGCCAGTGGGAGGCCTCCTCCTTGTTTAAAGGGGCCTTGGTGAAACGAGGACTTGTGTAGCGTGCAAAATACCATGAGGATTCCACAAAGGTATCCATGGTATCTGTTGTTCTCCTGGCCTTAGCTCCACATTTTGGACAACTTGTTTCAATAAAGCTGAGTCGCTGGTGCAGTGGGGTGCAGTCATTTTGCTGAGACTCCCGATCTTCCGGGAGGGTAACGGGGAGCTCCGCTACTGGTACCGGCTGAGTTCCGCAACTGTCACATTCCACCATGGGAATGGGGGCTCCCCAATAGCGTTGTCTGGATATGCCCCAATCCCTGAGACGGTAGGTGACTTTGGCATCCCCAATCTGTTGCGTCTTGGCATGGGCAATAATGGCCTTTTGGGCCTCTTCAGAATTTAGCCCGCTAAAGCTACCCGAATCGGCAAGGAGACCCGGCCCGGTGGCGGCCTCTTCCATCTCGGTTCCCTGGAGTGTAGCCCCTTCGGGGATGACGACTGGTTTAATGTCCAGGCCATATTTTGTGGCAAATTCAAAGTCGCGTTGATCGTGGGCTGGAACCGCCATAACAGCTCCGGTACCGTAGGCCATAAGGACAAAGTTGGCCACAAAGATGGGGATCTTATCACCGTTGAAGGGGTTTATACAGTAGCGGCCGGTATTGATTCCCTCCT
>CAYWMZ010000532.1:0-2154 GCA_964459485.1 uncultured Desulfocapsa sp.
ACTCTTATTCATCCCTTGGGATTCCCAACATTGTTCCAGTTCGTGCGAACACTCTGCCTGCACTCTAATCGGTGCGTAGGATGGAGACAGCAGGTCCATCGCACCACCAAACAAGCCGTTCAGCATATCGCCGGGAGACAGGCGAGTAGGTGGCTCAGCCTGGGCAGATGAAATTCCAATCAGAGTGAGAATAACCATGCCCGTCAAAAACAGCGTGACCCATGATGTCCATCCCGATCCCCTTCGTTTCATCCTTTCCTTACTCCTTTATATCTTCCACATCTTTGCTCGATTCCAGGTATTGCTTAGCCTCGGTAGAATGCCGTAATCACCAGGAAAAAGACCTCGGTTTAACGCACCGGACCAATGAGTGTCCCCAGCCATAGCACAAAAACGATCAGCAGCAGGGTGCAGACAACCGCCAACCAGAACAGAATCCGGTAAACCGTCAGCAGGCGCGAAAGTTTCGCGTGTTCACGAATAGGCACCTCATGCCTGCGCCCATAGCGCAACGTAACAATCGCCATGACAGGCATAGCAATCGTAAATACCAGTCCGCTGAACATGCTCAACCATGAGAAGACACCCATATCTTCTGCACTTTGGATACCGGACATCAATCCTTCTGTAACCAGTCTCAGTATTGATCCGCCAACGAATATGCCGCCAAGTATCCCCATCCGAAGAAGAAAGCCCTTTTGGGCGGGATTCAACACAGTCATGACGAACTCCTCCGATACAGTTGTTCGAGTGCAATCCCGACTGAAATTACCACCATAAGGCGTGGCATCCAGGCCGGATAACGGCATAAAACCCGTTTTAAAAATGCTGCCGGGAATACTCCCTTCATAAATTCCGCCTCATAGACATAAACAGCCAACTCCAGGCTTCTTAAACCAATCAAGTGACCCTATCAATTTTCTCAAAATAACGCTGGACAAGTATTGGATCAAGGCTTTAACCTCATAAGCGGTTGGCACATTCATTTCCAGGCAATGAAATCCGATACCCTCTCTCATTGTTCTGATAATTGCTTTCTTTAGGTGTGTTTGTATCAAGTTTCCCTTTTTTCAAATGACCAATAGTAAAAAATAAAGACACCTGTTTTCCTAAGAGACTTCGAGCATCTCTTTTACTCAATGTTTCTCTTGAATTTCCACGAGCTAACCGATGACTTCCCGGATACCGTCTCAATAAAATTTGTATTGGAAAAACGATAGATTTACCTGGGGCAATTTTCACATTATACCAATACCCTTGAGGTCCATAGGGTCCACCACCACCAATTAAACTTGGATGTAAATAGTATCTTGATCCATGACCTCCATTAGGGAGATCAATTACATTAGACTGTTGTAAAAAAACGTTGAAACTAATGCTTTTATTTCGGACTTTATCATAAGAGAGGTAAGGAGTTGTCCCCCTGTTTGTAACAGTAACACGCCCATTAATTTTTGGAATCTTATACACCCTGTTGCCTGATGCCTGAAAACATGCCGCTTTATCAAAATGTATTGCTGAAATTTCTAGATCAGGCAAGCCGGTTAGAATATTTATTCCCCTTCCTCCGTTCTGTCGCCCGCTCGAACCGGAACGTGGGGAATTGCCTGCGGGGTGAAGATAGACAGGCGCGCTGCCGGATTGCGTTGTCGTGGTTAAATTCCGGCAAAGCCTGCGGGGAAAAGTCAGCCGTAATGTACTGGTATTATTTCGAGTATTCCCTTCCAACATCGACTTGCCAGACAAATTCGCTCTTCGCGGTCCATTAACCTGTATGGGAAGGCTTACTGTCCGGCCACGCAACCATTGCATGGCTTTCGAAAGATCTGTGGCAGATGCCTGACCGTTCGTCTTGCTGTCATCCCAGAGGCCTACTGCAAAAGAGCTGTGAATCGTTTGACCTGCCTTTGGCATGTAACGATACTTTATGCCGCCCGTTAGCCTGAACCGCAGGCGCGTGCCAGGGACTCGGGTGAGACGGACAAGCCTAAGATTGCTAAGGGTGGTTGCCTCAGCCGCTGTATAAGTTGGATTACCGCCCCTGTTTTTAATTTTTATCTTTCCATGGAAGAATCCCATGGCGATACGCCCACCCTGCGCACTACAGGCAAAAGTATTGGGAGGCGTCAACTTCGTAATGAGAAAATCAGGCAA
>CAYWMZ010000533.1:0-2154 GCA_964459485.1 uncultured Desulfocapsa sp.
TACCGAGGCTAAACAGAGACAGGAGAATAACGACTGCCTTCTGCTCATACCAGGAGAGGATAAAGGAGAGTGGCAGATCATTCACACCACACTCAAAGGCCTCTGCCAATGCCACTGCAATCTGGATTGCAGAGTAGGCGTCGTTACATTGACCCACATCAAGGAGACGGGGAATTCCACCGATATCACCAAGTTTCTTATCAAAGAAACGGAATTTGCCACAGGCAAGGGTGAGAATCATGCAATCCTGAGGTATCTCTTCTGCCATTTCGGTGAAGTAGTTACGACCAGGTTTGGCACCGTCACAACCGCCAACGAGGAAGAAGTGGCGAATGGCCTTGGATTTCACACCTTCAATGACCTTGTCTGCCACACCCAGTACGGTGTTGCGGGCAAAACCAACCATTACGGTGTCGTTGTCAACTTCATCGGTGAATCCGGGAAGAGAAAGTGCTTTCTCAATTACGGCACTGAAATCCTTTTCTCCATCTGTTGCTTTAATGTGTTTCACTTCGGGCCAGCCAACAAGTCCGGTGGTGAAGACATTGTCGATATAAGATTCCTTCGGTTTCTGGATACAGTTGGTGGTGAAGAGAATGGCACCTGGAAAGTTGGGCATCTCTTTCTGCTGATTCTGCCAGGCAGTACCAAAATGTCCGTAAAAGTGGTCATATTTTTTCAGTTCAGGATAGCCGTGGGTGGGGAGCATCTCACCATGGGTGTAGATGTCAATTCCCTTGCCCTGGCTCTGTTCAAGGAGCATGGCAATATCTTTCAGATCATGACCGGAGACCAGGATACATTTGTTGGGTCTGTGCCCGAGAGGTACTTCGGTGGGAACCGGATGTCCGTAGGTACCAGTATTACCCGCATCGAGAAGTTCCATGGCCCTGATATTTACTTCACCTGTTTTAAGGGCAAGGGCAACGAGATCGCCAAGCTCCATATCGGTGGTGAGTGCTGCCATGGCGTGGTGAACAAAGGCATAAACTGCATCATCTTCCTGGCCGAGGACAGCGGCATGTTCAGCATATGCGGCAAGTCCGCGAAGACCATAGGCAGTGATCTGTTTCAGTGACCTCAGGTCTTCGTTGGCATCCATAGTGCTAATGAAGTTCAGAGCGGATCCCTGCTCTTCAAGACCAGCAAGGCTATCAGCGGGAGTAAAAGTAAGGGCAGCAGCGGAAGACTCGATAGTCCCGCCTACAGCTTCTACCTTACCTTTAAGCTCGTCACGAAGTTTTACTGTCTTGTAGATAAGATCCTCAAAGCGGACAGGATCGAAATCGACATTGGTGAGGCAGGCAAAGATGGATTCGCAGACAAATATATCAACTGCGTTATCTATAACATTTACCTTGCGTCCGGCATCTGCAACAATGCAAAGACCCTGGACGGCATGGGTGAGTAGATCTTCAAGACCTGCAACTTTTTCGTTCTTTCCACAGACACCAATAGTGGTACAAGCAACGCCTTTGGCGGTTTGTTCGCATTGATTACAATACATGGGCACATCCTCCTGAACATTTATAGGAATAATAACTTTCTGTAACTATGTGTCACAAGATAATAGATGTCAATTAGACTTTTAATATTTCCTCATCTTGTGTGCAGAGTATAGCCACTTGGCAGCGTATCCCCCTTGACATAGATCAAGGAATAAGACTTTTTCTATCTTTTTTATTAGTTTTGTTCTTTTGAAGGGAGCCTGGCACGGATAAATACCTTGGAATTCTCATCAAATTGAAAAGGAGTGCTGCCATCAGCGTTAAAGAGTGACAGCTCTGTAAAGCTGTTTTCCCTTAAGAGCTGGCACCACTGTTCCATGGAAAACCCGGCAAGGCGAAGACTGTGTTTAAAATCTTTTCGCTGGGAAATATCTCCTGTTTGGCGCAGACGGTACCGCTCTTCAAGGTGAATCTCTTTGGTTCCATGACAAAAACTGCGTAAAGTCTCCTTGATCAGCTTTCCATGAGTATTGGGAAGATCAAAAATCTGGAACTGGAAAATTTTCCTGTCACCAGCTGCTAGCAGTTGCTTATCCGGTATATGGAGTTGAAGGAGGAGGGAGCCTGCGGAGGATAAGAGCGTGGCACTCTGCTGTAGGCACCTGGCAATGGAATGAATATCCCTTAAGAGGTTTAGGGTGTTATG
>CAYWMZ010000534.1:0-2154 GCA_964459485.1 uncultured Desulfocapsa sp.
GGGAACCTTACTATAAAATCTCCGCGCCTCTGCGTCTCCGCGTCCTCTGCGTTATGTCCGCAGGTGCCCTGATAGCTACCGGTGCCCTTTCTTTCTGGCCAACCATGGCATGGGCGACCTGTGGGGCAGTCCTTGCCGATGGAATCAGTTTCTGGCTAGGGCATCGTTTTAAACAACGTATTCGCTCTTTCAGCCTGTTTGCCCGCTACCCGAATATGCTTGTCCAGGGAGAGAAGTTTTTTTATCTTCATGGAGGGAAGTCGGTTTTTCTTGGTCGTTTTGTCGGCCCTGTCCGCCCGGTTATCCCCATTGTCGCAGGTATGCTTGGTATGGGGCAGGCTCGTTTTACTGCATACAATATTCTCTCCGCCCTTGGCTGGGCACCGGCCTACCTGTTGCCGGGCATGGCCTTTGGTGCATCCCTGTCCCTGGCCGGCGAGGTGGCTGGTCGCCTGGCCATCCTGCTGGCTACATTGATACTGTCAATCTGGCTGATAGTTAGTCTTTTCCGAAGGTGTTTTCTGTTTTTCCTTGCCCATTGGCCAGCATGGGAAAAAAGACTTATCATCCAGATCAATCATTCTTCCATGTTGCAACGCTGGTTGGGTGGTTTTTTTCATAAAGACAACTCGCTGCTCAGGCCGCTTATTCTGTTGGCACTCATTTTTATTGCTGCCAGCTGGCTCTTTCTCGGTGTCACGGAAGATGTCATGACCGGTGATCCCCTGGTTCAAGCGGGTAAACCTCTCTACCACCTGTTGCAGGGATTTCGTACCCCATGGGGGGATATAATAATGGTCGGCATGACCATGTTGGGTGATGCTGCAGTAACCGTACCTCTTGTTCTGGCGGCCCTGTTCTGGTTACTGCTGAAAAAAGATCGATATAGTGCGCTCTTTCTGAGTGCTACTGCAATTTTTGGTTTTCTACTGGTAACCGTTGTCAAACAAATCACAAAAATTCCTCGACCTATTGACATGTATGGCGGAGCGGTCCACTGGGCTTTTCCCTCCAGTCACGCCACCATGTCCATAGTGATCTTCGGTTCTTTTGCAATGCTCTGCAGCCGTGAATTAACGACAAAAAGACGTTGGGTTCCCTTTGCTCTCGCCCTTTTCCTGATTCTTAGTATCGGCTGTTCCCGATTGTATCTCGGTGCTCACTGGCTGTCTGATGTTGTCGGCGGATTCGGCCTGGGGCTGGCCTGGCTGATTATGATGACAGTTATCTACCTGCATGGTAAACGTCCGTGCAGAAGTCAGGGACTGTTTCGTTTTTCACTTCTCGTCTTTATCCTAGTGGCCACAGTCCACTGGTCAACCGATTTTACCATGAATCAGATTCGCTACCAACAGCAGCATTCAACCACAGAGATGTCAACCACTGACTGGCTTGAACATGGCTGGAAGCAATTGCCCCATTACAGAATCGATCTCGGCGGGGAGAAAGAACAAGTCCTTAACCTGCAGTATGCCGGAAATTTGGCAACCCTACAGGATATACTGGAAAAATCAGGATGGCAGCAGCCAATCCCCTTGACCCCGGCGACAAGTCTGCGCTGGCTGATGGCGAACCCGATTGTGCAGGAATTGCCGGTTCTGCCCCAGGTCAATGATGGACGGAATGAGGTACTGTTGTTGACTCACCCTCTAGCCGGATCAACTACGAATTTCTTGGCCCTGCGATTCTGGCCGGCTGATATTATCCTGGATAATTCGACACCACTTTGGATAGGAACGCTCTCAACAATGCGGCTTCGTAACTACCTCTATTTAATTCATCTACCCAGAACTGTGGCTACACTTCCCCCCACTTCCCTGCTGCCCATCCTTTCCGAGATGTATACATCCTTGCATCTGGACGATCCGAATCCGTTATTATTGATTGAGGACAACAGGAATCGGTAGCCATTAAAACACCCTTTCTTCCCCGCACTGTTATCATCCTTGGATTAGACTCCTTTCTTTATGATACGGCCAGTGAGATGATCATACCTTGGCATCCTGTTGCACTAGTTTGCCGGAAAGTTAGCAACTCCTTTTTCAGGTGTGACTAACCACTCGCAACTCCCCTAAGCGCTAATAGTTCAGCCTGGTCAACGGCTCCCGTTAAGGAGGCCAATTTCAATAAACCTTCACATTTATAAAATCCTGT
>CAYWMZ010000535.1:0-2145 GCA_964459485.1 uncultured Desulfocapsa sp.
GTATATAGGCATGAACGTTCCCCCCGTCACTTGGAGGGAGATCTGAAAGGGAACCAATGGCATTAATGATACCGCCCCCTATGGTCAACAGAACCTTCCTGCCTATATACCCCGCACTGCCGTCAATAAATCTGCCAGCAATTATGTATTGTGCTCCATGCATTATGTCTGTGCCCATTTATCGGAGGAGAGGTGCGGAATCCAATCACAGAATCCACATTCCAATCCAGATTATCAGGGACAAGGACTGTCCCGGATCAAGGAAATGCCCATGATCCCTTAAATACTCCAATAAACAGTAGTGCTTTTTCTTACATTTGACAAATAATTCATGGGGGGAACGTATCCGAAAATACAGACCCCACTCCAGAAGCTACTGCTCAAGCTCAGCCACAACCGGTACCTGTACCCAGACACTGGCCGCTGCCACAGCTATTTTTGGCACGGCGTTTCAGGGCCGACTGTCCTTTTCCGGTGTAGACGGCCTCAAGGCCCGCTTCAATAAAGCCGGACATGGTGACAGGTTTGATACCGGCACGAGTAAAGACCTCACGGGGTGAAACGCCCATATCACTCACCAGCACCGCCCGGCAGTCGTGGAAGATGCGGGTCATAGCCTCCCAGCGTCCAATTCCTCCTCCTGCTGGAGGGGCTGGCCGTTCTTCAATGAGTTCATAGCCTTTTTTGTCTTGGCTCTCGCCATAGATCAAAAACTTCCTGGTCTCACCCAGGTGCTGATTAACCAGCATTCCCTCAAGGCTCGCCACTGCCACATAGGGCCGTTTTGGAGCGGTAGCCGCGGGCATGGTGGCACAGGCGTTCAAACAGCCTGCCATTTCACCAGACCTGTCCTTGCCCAAAAGCCCCACAGCATCGGCACGACACCGTTTACAGTGACGCATCTGGGGCAGATGTTTTTCACAGTCGTTGCGCAAACCATTCATTTTCTTTTTGTCCGGCTCCACAATATCTGCAAAAAGAGTATCTGCATTGGGAAGTATGGCCATACAGTTAAAGAGATCCACTCCGAGCTTAGCCATGGTGGCGGCCGTGGTCTCGGCATGGTGATCGTTCACACCGGGAACGGTTATAAAGTTGACCTTTACCGTCACCCCACGTGATTTAAGTTTCTCGATGGCCGCCAACTGCCTTGCCAGCAACAACTCTGCCGCCTGAAGACCCTGGTAGATCACCTTGCCATCTTTCACAAAACTGTAGATATTCTTGGTGACCTCAGGATCAATGCCATTCACGGTCACCGTAACGTGGGAAACACCGATATCTGCCACCTCGTCCACATGGGGGGCCAGCCCCAGGCCGTTACTGGAAAGACAGAGGATCAGATCTGGATAATTCTGGCGCAGCAGCTGCATGGTGGACAGGGTCTCGTTGGCATTGGCGAAAGGATCGCCGGGACCTGCAATCCCTGCCACCGAGATACGCGGTTCTGCCAGCAACACCTTCTCCATATAGACCAGGGCCTGCTCTGGGCTGAGGATTGTGGAGGTGACCCCGGGCCGGGACTCGTTGACACAGTCATACTTGCGGTTGCAGTAGTTGCACTTGATATTACACTTGGGAGCCACCGGCAGATGAACCCGACCAAACTTGCCCTGAACCTTGGCATTAAAACAGGGATGACGGGAGAGATCGGGGGACAGTTTACTTATTTGTGTTTCCATTACAGGCTCCATTTTTTCTTGAGGTGCATCTGACCTCTATTTATAATATTATTTATATTTTCAATTACATATAGGAATATCCGATGGGAGATCCATCCTGTTTCATTGCGATACAGGCGTTCACCACCAGATCAAAGAGGGACTGGGCACCCCGATATCCCAGGTGGAGGATACGCTGCCCCCCCATACGATCGTGAATGGGAAAACCAACCCGAATCAGTGGGATGCTAAGCTTTTTGGCCAAAGGATATCCTTTGGAGTTGCCCACAATTAGATCGGGTTTTAAACTTTCTGCCAATTCACTAATATCGTAAAAATCCATATTCTCAAATACTTGGGGAGGCATTGGTAGGAGATCCTTTGTTACCTCGGTGATCTTCTCAAGAAGCCTGCCACTCTTTCCACCTGAGGCGCAGAGAACAGGCATCACCCCGATTTCCGCCAAAAATGCAGTGAGACCAAC
>CAYWMZ010000536.1:0-2143 GCA_964459485.1 uncultured Desulfocapsa sp.
CCATCGCCGTATTGGCATCTTCACCGTTTTTGATGGCCTCCATCATACGACCGAGATGCACAAACTTGTAGCCGATGATTTCGCTGTCTGCGTCCAGTGCCAGTTCCAGCACATAGCCTTCGGTGACTTCAAGATACCTGGGGCCTTTGAGTTTGGTGCCGTAAGTGCTTGCGGCGACAGAACGGAGTCCCTTACCCAGGTCTTCAAGACCAGCTCCGATGGGAAGCCCGCCTTCAGAGAATGCGGACTGGCTGCGGCCATAAACGATCTGTAAAAAGAGCTCCCGCATGGCCACATTGATGGCATCACAGACCAGATCGGTATTTAGTGCCTCAAGGATGGTCTTGCCGGGCATAATTTCTGAGGCCATGGCGGCGGAGTGGGTCATTCCGGTACAGCCGATGGTTTCGATGAGAGCCTCTTCAATGATACCGTTCTTGATGTTCAGAGTCAGTTTACAGGCACCCTGGTGGGGGGCACAGCCACCAACTCCGTGGGTCAGTCCGCTAATATCCTTGATCTCTTTGGCCTGGGTCCATCCGCCTTCCTGGGGGATGGGGGAGGGGCCATGGTTTGGGCCCTGGGTCAACGGACACATTTCTTTTACTTCAGAAGAGTATTCCATAGGGGTCTCCTTGGGGTTGTTTTTAGGAACCCCTAGAATAAATGATATGGAGCAAAGGGGCAAGTAGAAAGGCAGCTTTGAAGAGGGGGAGCCTTAGGGAAGTCAGGTATAATGTGTCGGATGCAATTTTGCTTTTGAAAAGTATTGAAAATATGATACAAGGAGATAACATCCTGTAATTATATGAGTAACGTGGGCGATGCTGTGTAGGCGTTGAAATTGTTGCCATGTCTACCGTCCGTTGTCTATTTTTGTCATCCTTTTAATAGAGATTTTATCCTCCCTTGCCAATGTGGTGTGTTTTAATTTTAAGCATGAATCATATGGCTGGCCAGCAAGTTTTTGATTGAATTGGGTTGTGGCCTCAGGGGATCTGATAACAAGGTTATTTGTGATAATTTTTAAATCGGATTGAAGGTGAATGTTTGTACAAAATGCTTAGACTAATCTTGTGGTATCTGTGAGGCAAATCTATTGATATTAATCGTTAAGGAGGGAGTATGGGCGTAAACCAAATTTCTTATAGCGAAGCAAGGGAATTAATGCAACCAGGTGATGTCATCGCATTTGGCGGGAAGGGCCATTTCTCAGAAATTATAAAATTTGCGACTTTTTCCAGTGTGTCGCATGTGGGCGTGATATTACAAACACAAGTAATGGGTGGCACAGGTGAAAGATTTTTTAATCAGATAATCGAGTCAACATCCTTGAATGGCTTTAATGGAGTGAATATCTCAAGGTTTAGTGACAGATTGAAGAGTTATGAAGGGGAACTCTGGTGGCTGCCTTTGAAAAAAGAGATCAGAGCGCAGAGATTTGATAAAGAGCAGTTTTATGATTTCCTTTTCAACCAGGCAAAAGAAAGAAAGCCTTATGATTCGGCTCAGGCTATTAAATCGGCCATTGATGCATTGGATGAGCTGCCATTTGGTTTACATGGGCCTGGACATAATAGGGAAGATTTTAGCAAATTTTTCTGTTCGGAACTTGTTGCGGCAGGGTTGGAAGTTGCCGGGGCCGTGGATAGTGTGAATGTCTCCGAGGTGACACCCATAGATTTGTGTCGCTGGCATATTTATGAAGACAATTACTTTCAGTTGAAAGGTGAATCAAGTAAGAGAATTTCTAGATACAATACCCTGTCACCTGCTGATTGGGGGGAATAGAATAGGGAGGTGAAGGAGAGCCCTTTTATTTGCATTTGGAAAAATGAATGATACAATGAGCGAGTTGTAAGAATGTAATGGAAACCTTTGTTCTAAAGACTAAATAGATCATTTCTCCAAAACAAGGAGGCCACTCCATGGATCCCGCCCAGCTTATCCCGACGCCCGATATCCTCCAGGTTCCCTGGGGCTGGTTTCAGGTACTGCTGACCGTCACCTTCTTTGCCCATCTGCTTGTGATGAACATCCTACTTGGCTGCTCTATTATCACTTTTTGTGACCATGTTACAGGAAAAGAGAGCGATCTTAATAAGACCATAGCGGCCAAGATTCCAGTCTTCATGGCCTTTAC
>CAYWMZ010000537.1:0-2141 GCA_964459485.1 uncultured Desulfocapsa sp.
ACGCCTTACGAAGTCTTTCGCGAAGCCCGTGGTGCACTTGACGTTTGAATGTGGGCACTTGTTTTGTAATCTGTAAAGGGGTCGGGTTTTGAGTTAATAACTTTTTCGATAGGAAATATATATTAAACCAATACTTGCCCCCCTTTCCTCCAGAATGTATGGTTTGAGCTCTTTCATCTGGGCCTTGAATCGTCGTTCCCATGGTCCGACGCCTGCCGCCCGGCCCTCTGGATGGACGCTCCGATGATCCGGCGAGCCTTGTTTGAGCCCTTCGATAAGACTCAGGACAAGCTCCGCGAGTTCAGAGAGTTGCGGACCATTGCCGGAAATGACCCTGTACGGGAGGAAGTTCTCCGACTGGCAGACTTGATGAACACGCTGGTCGGCAAGAAATGGCTTGCGCTCAAGAAGTGTCTGACGTCCCTGAGAGGATATCTTTCCAGAGGGGCTTCTCTGCAGTGGGACAGAAACGAGGGGATACTTCTGTGTCGTGCCCTGTGCAGAGGTGATTTGCTGGTGGCCCTGGCAAAGGTGGCCGGTCCTTTGCACAAAACCTGGCCCGATGATTCCGAGATCGAGGCCTACGAGATTCTCAGCAGAACCAGAAAGAATTGCCGTAAGCTTTGTGCCGATGATCTCTCACGTATGCTGGATCTGTCAGATGAGTTCCACTATTCCGGGAATCATCAGCTCGCCGATAAATTGTTGAAGGGATACCGTCTCGCCTGTCTCAAAAATCCTCGCTTGCGGCAACCGGAACCGGACGGAATTTTTGGATTGCCCATGCATGCCTTTATCGACGCATTGGACGATGACTATGACGACGATGAACCGTTTTTTCCTGAACAGCTCGATCTTTTCTGAGTACCATGAAAACGCCATTTGAGATTTTGGAGGTGCCGGAAGATGCTGATGACGGGCAGATAAAAAAAGCATACCTTGACGCTGTTCGTCGTTATCCGCCGGAGCGGTATCCTGAGCAGTTTCAGCGGATTCGTGCCGCCTTTGAGCTGGTGGCAACGGAAAAAGACCGGCTTCGATATATGCTTTTTGATACTTCGCTTCCTGATGTGGAAGAGATCGTGGGCGTTTTCCTGGAGAGTCGCGATCGAAAGCCAATGCAGGTGAAAGATAACCTGCGCGAACTGCTGGTAGAAGGTATAAACGATTACTGTAAGAATTTTGACCTCTAGCCGGTATTGTTTTTTGGTGAGCCGTCACAGGTACCCCATCTTCACGCGGTTGCTCCCACCCGCATAGAGGGGCTACGAAGTCTCGCAAGCTCGCTTATCTGCGGACGGAATCAACTACGTAAATCTGGGGCGCCAGTGCCAGCTTACAGAATAGTAGTACGTAAAACCGTATAGTTACAAGCCCCATGATGGGTTACGTTTTTTGATGTAGATCTTAAATTACTGTGATGGATGACCAGCAGAAGGAAGAACTTGTAGCCCGTTTTCGTCACTATCTTGATCATGTGGAAGAGAGCGGGGTAGAGAGAACAGAGGATGACGTTGACCTGTTTACCCTGTTTACAGAACTGGCAGGGCTGAAGAGTGAGGTCCGCCTTGAATCGCGGCAGTTCAAATCGGCGCTGGAAGAGTTTCGTGGTGTATTTGCAACCCTGGATAGTGCCAACCAGGATATGGCTGCGCATTTTGGAGCTCTGCAGAAACAGGATGACCGACAGGAAGAGATCTATCTTAAGCCCATGGTACTGGGACTTATGGAGATCCATGATCGTCTGTCTGATGCCCTGGCACAGGAAGAGGCCATGAAAACAGATGGTGGTTTTTCTTTTTTCTGCCGAAGGCTGGCACGCAGGTATCGGGCTCATATTGCCGGTCTGCAGATGCTGCTTGAACGGGTGCATGCCCTGCTCGCCCTTTGCCACGTGCAGCCGGTTGAAACCATGGGCAGAAAATTTGATCCCCGAATGATGAAAGCGGTCGATTTCTGCACGGACAATCGCCATGAACCAGGAACGGTCTGTGCGCAGCAGCGGACAGGATTTGTCTGGAATGGCAGGGTGATCCGGCCTGCAGAGGTAATTGTAGCCAAAGACAAAGGATAGAGAGACATGAGTGAGTTGGTTGTCGGTATTGACCTGGGGACGACAAATTCCGAAATCGCGGTCTGGC
>CAYWMZ010000538.1:0-2134 GCA_964459485.1 uncultured Desulfocapsa sp.
GATTGCTTCCTCCTGCAGGCAGGGGTTACAGACGACAAGGACGAAGTTCTGGAATCGTACCGGGAAACCTTTTCCACCGTCTTTTTACTCATACTTGTCTTAGGTGGTCTCGGTGCCCATCTGATTGCCCGCCGGGCCATGAGCGGAGTACATGAAGTGACTGAGGCGGCAGCCCGCATTGCAGCCGGTGATCTTGATCAACCCATCAGCAGCGGCAACCGGGGAGAGGAGATAGAGGCCTTAGCTGCCATGTTCAACATGATGCAGAAACGGATTTTTGACCTCATCAACGAGCTGAAAGGGGTCATCAATAATGTGGCCCATGACCTGCGCATGCCCATTACCCGTATGCGTGGTGTTGCAGAAACCACACTGACGACCAGGGATGCCGACCGTACTGCCTATCGCAATATGGCAGTAACTGTCATTGAAGAAAGTGATCGACTGGTCGGCCAGATCAACACCATTCTGGAACTTGCTGAAATCGATGCCGGACTCAAGGTTATGACCATGGAGCAGGTTGATCTGGCCCGGATAGTGAACATGGCTGTGGAGTTGTACCAGCCGGCCGCAGAAGACAGGGAGATCAGCCTGACTGTTCATATCAAGAAGCAGCCCTTTTCGGTTACCGGCAACGTAAACAGTTTACAACGCCTCCTAGCCAACCTGCTTGATAATGCTGTCAAGTTTACTCCGGCAGGTGGGAAAATTACTATAACCCTGTTCTCTGAGGATGAACACGCTGTTCTTTCCGTTACCGATAACGGGCCGGGCATCCCACGAAAAGACAAAAAACGCATCTTTGACCGTTTCTATCGTGGGGATGCCAGTCGTTCCATTTCCGGCAATGGTCTGGGACTCGCCCTGGTCAAGTCTATTGCCGAAAAGCACTACGGTTCCGTTACAGTAACCAGTGATGGAAAAAACGGCAGCTGTTTCATGGTTAAAATCCCCCACTAAGCTGAATATCTTTTTTTCTCCCTTGCCTGCCCTCTCTAACATTAGCCAATATTACTAAATGATAATGTCGGGATAATCTTCAGGTAATGTTCGTGTGGTAGTGTCTGGTAATTGTTGAGGCAGGGCCATCTGTACACCTAGCCGATAGTCGTTCAAAGTGTATGAAAATTAAGGATGGCTGAAATACTACTTGGAGAACATGATGAATGTAGCATTTTTCACCTGGTTGCATGAAGGGGCTGGAAACCAACCGGTCCTTGATTTCCTTTCTGTAATGGCGGCAGAACTTACCCCGTATCTCGTCATCACCTGTATGGGGATATACTGGTTCACCACCGATCACAAGGGAAAGAGAGTTTTGCTGGAAGGAGCTGCGGTGGTGGCATTCGGGCTACTCGTCAACCAGTTAGTAACGGTTTTTTACTTTCATCCCCGGCCCTATATGATGGGGCTCTGTAAACCTCTTATTCCGCACGCACCGGAAACATCATTTCCAAGTGATCATGCCACCCTGCTCTTCGGGACAGCCTTTGCCCTCCTTTTTCGTTCGGGATGGCAAAGTAAAGGTGCTCTGCTGCTTATTATCGCTATAATCGGGGCATGGGGGCGGGTGTATACAGGGCTTCACTTTCCTTTCGATATGTTGGGATCTTTTGCTGTGGCTCTACTTGCTGTGTTTACCATGTCCTGCATACGAAGGCTTCTTACGCCATTATACGATACCATTATTCGCATTGTCGATCGCATTGAATTTTTTTTCATCAGAAAAAAAAGGCTCTCTTCATAGTACAACTCCTGTTATTGTATTTATAAAAAAGGCAAAATTGAATGGATTTTTTACATACTCTTGTTGACTGGATCGTTCAGACTGTCGGCCACTGGGGATATCCTGGCATCTTCGTTATGATGTTTCTGGAGTCCTCTTTCTTCCCATTTCCAAGCGAAGTTGTGGTTCCTCCTGCTGGGTATCTGGCCGCCAAAGGCGAAATATCCTTGCCCCTGGTGATTCTGACCGGAATTCTCGGCAGTCTGTCTGGAGCTCTCTTTAACTACTGGCTGGCGGTTATATGGGGAAGACCTTTTTTTGAAAAATACGGACGATATGTATTGGTGAGTGCAAAGAGCCTGGACAGGGCGGATCATTTTTTCGCTAGACACGGACATATCTCAACCT
>CAYWMZ010000539.1:0-2132 GCA_964459485.1 uncultured Desulfocapsa sp.
GGCCCATGAGGCGGGAATGGCTGAAATGGCAGTTGGAGTACTGCATAATATCGGTAATGCCATTACTCCGGCCAAGGTTGAGGCTCGGATGTTGGCTAAACAACTACAAAATAGCAAGTTGCGAACAGGCCTTGCTCAGGCCCTGGAGCCATTGCCCGGTTTGATTGAAAGGGGAGATCTGTCGCACGAGGAGAAGGAACGTCTGCAAAAGATAGTTGTGTTATTGCCAATCCGTATTAGCCAGGATTACGAGGAGATCATTTCTGGACTGACAAATATCAGTGACAAGCATCACTACATAGAAAAAGTCATCTCTTTACAGATGCATTATGCCCGCCTGCATGGGAGTCCTAGCAACATAGACTGCAACGGGGTTATTCGTGATGCCTTGAAGATGCTGGATAAACAGTTACACCAAGTGCAGGTTGTAACGGAGCTGAACTCTACAGCTCAGGTTTGCCTGGAAGAGAGTAAACTGCTACAGGTTATGGTTAATTTAATTAAAAACAGTGCAGAAGCCATGGTTGAGGGCGAGCTTTATAAAAAAAGATTGGTGATTTGCAGTGCGGATAACCAGGATGAGTTGTGTATTACTGTTTCTGATAACGGTTGTGGGTTTGGGCAGGCAGAGAAGGAAGATTTGTTTCGTTTTGGTTATAGTTCAAAATCAAGAGGCAGTGGATTTGGGCTTCATTCCTGTGCCAATTATCTCATAGCCAATGGCGGATCTATTGAGGCCTACAGTGAAGGAGTGGACAAAGGAGCTGTGTTTACAGTCCATTTACCCGCATCAAAACCAAAAGGTAAAGAGTAGCCTGTATGAGTATAATTAATAGACGAATATTGGTAATTGATGATGATCGGGAAATCTGGGAAGCCTACAGACTAGTGCTTGAACCGCAAAAAAAACAATCAGGTTCTGTTCGGGAAGAGATGGATGCTCTGCTTGGAGGTCCTAGCGAAAAAGGGCAGGACAGAGAAGAAGACTTTCTAATGAGTTATGCAGCTCAAGGCAAGGAAGGCTTCGCCCAAGTGGAGAAGTCGCTGGCAACTAACAACCCCTTCGCCTTGGCCTTTATCGATATTCGTATGCCACCTGGTTGGAGTGGTGTGAAAACCGCCAGTTGCATTCGACAGTATGACCCGAATATTGAGATAGTTATTGTTACAGCCTACTCCGATAGATCCTGTGATGAAATTATCCGCAAGGTCGGCTCTCCTGACAAACTGCTATTCATCCGAAAACCCTTTGACCCTGAAGAATTGAAGCAACTTGCAGTTTCCCTGACCGAAAAATGGTCAATTGCCAGGCGGGAAGAGGCACAAAGAAAAGATCTGCAAGAAAAGATAGCTACCCTCAAAACGATGCAGGAGCAGCAACAGGCCTTGCAGAAAAAGCTGCTTCAGGCGCAGAAAATGGAAGCAATCGGTTTGATGGCAGGTGGCGTCGCCCATGACCTCAATAATATCCTCTCAGGTTTGGTCAGTTATCCTGAATTGATGCTGATGGAGTTACCACCTGAAAGTAAATTGTATCAGTACGCCAAAACCATGAAGGCAGCAGGGCTACGGGCATCAGCTGTGGTCGCGGATATGCTCACTGTGACTAGAGGTGTTGCTATGGTCAGGGAGCCGGTTGATCTCAATCAACTTGTGGCTGAATACCTTGATTCTCCAGAGGCTCTCGAAACAAAGAGACTCCATCCAGATATCACCTTTGAATTGGAGTCAGCAGGTGACGGAGCAGTTATCTCCTGTTCCCAAGTGCATGTTAAAAAATGTTTGATGAATCTTATAACCAATGCTGCAGAGGCCATCAAGGGGTCAGGAAAGGTAACCGTCAGTATAGCCATAGTCCCCATGACAAAAGAGACTGATGGTTATGGCTCTGTACTCTTAAAAATTGCAGATACTGGACCAGGGATAGCAGCAGATGATCTGGACCGGATATTTGAGCCCTTTTATTCGAAAAAAGAACTGGGTCGCAGTGGTACTGGACTGGGTCTTGCCGTGGTCTGGAACTGTGTGCAAAACCATGATGGTGTTATTGATGTTGTGAGTGGCAGTGAGGGGACAGCTTTTACCATAACCCTTCCAATATGTAATGAGGCACCTATCGGCAATCATGAATT
>CAYWMZ010000540.1:0-2129 GCA_964459485.1 uncultured Desulfocapsa sp.
GCCGTATTTGGCTTTTTAAATATCCTGCGCCGCCTTATAAAGGAGAAAGAGCCCCGCTATCTGGCCGTTGCCTTTGATATGCGGGGCCCTGTTTTTCGTCACGAGATCTATCCTGAATATAAGGCCAATCGCCCTCCCATGCCCGAGGATCTTGCCATACAGATTCCCCATATCAAGGAGCTGGTACGGGCCATGAATATCCCCTGTTTTGAGACCAGTGGCATGGAGGCAGACGATATTATTGCCTCTGCTGCCACTCTGTTGAGCAAAAATGGGCATCGGGTGATAGTGGTCTCTGGAGATAAGGATCTTCTGCAACTGGTTGATGATCAGGTGGTGATGTGGGATCCCATGAAGAAGAAGGTGATGGATGCTTCAGCCGTTCTGGAAAAATTCCGGGTGAGGCCGGATCAGCTCCTGGACTGTTACTCCCTCATGGGAGACAGTTCCGATAATGTCCCCGGTGTTCCCGGAGTGGGGCCAAAGACCGCCGAGAAACTGATCAATGAGCATGGGAGCCTGGAAGGGGTCTATGCTGCTCTTGATGCTATGAAGAAATCCAAGCTCAAGGAACGGCTGGGAGAAAATAGGGATATGGCCTTTCTCTCAAGGGATCTTATTCGGTTGAAGTATGATGTCGCGGTGCCCGGCGATCTTGAGGGCTATAAACCAGGAGACCCCGATGAAGAAAAGCTGAATGCCCTTTATACACTGCTTGGTTTTAGCAGCATGGTGCAGAAGGAAAGTAAGGCTGTGGCTGTAGCAACGGAGGGCTTTCACCTGGTTCAGACCCCTGAGGCACTGGAGCAGATGATCCAGGCACTTGGGGAGAGCTCTCTTCTGGTAATAGATACCGAGACCACCTCCCTCAATGTTTTAAAAGCTCGTTTAGTTGGTGTCTCACTCTGCGTAGATCTTGGCTCCGCCTGGTATGTCCCGGTGGGGCATTGCGATGCAGATGGGCAGTTGCTGCCGGATCAGCTTGGGATGAAACCGGTTCTTGAGGCCCTGCGGCCCCTGCTGCAATCTCAGGAAATTATCAAGCTTGGCCATAATCTCAAGTATGACTATGCAGTGCTGAAGCATGCCGCAGGACTTGAAATGAAAGGGCCTCTGTACGATACCATGATTGCAGCATATCTGGTGGAACCGGGGCGGCGTTCCCTCAAACTCGATGAACTTTGTCTTGAATATGAATGCAAGCTCACCGCCTTTACCGAGGTGGTGGCAGATCCCAAAAAAGAGGACTGTTTTGCCTATGTGCCAGTGGATAAGGCATGCAATTATGCCTGTGAAGATGTGTATGGGGCCCTGTTGCTGTGGCAGGAGTACGAGCCGCGTCTGAAGGAACTTGAGCAGTTTGAGCTCTTCAGTGAAGTTGAAATTCCCCTTATCCCCATCCTTGCGAATATGGAAGTTGCGGGAATTACGGTGTCAGATTCCGTACTTGGCGAGCTTGAACAGGAGTTTCAGGGAGAACTTGATACACTTGAATCCAAGATTCATGAGCTTGCCGGATACAGCTTTAATATCCAGTCCCCGAAACAGCTTGGAGCCCTGCTCTTTGAAGAGCTGGAACTGCCCCATGGCCGCAAGACCAAGACCGGCTATTCCACGGACATGAAGGTGCTTGAAAAGCTTGCTGTGAAGCATGAGATCCCGGCCCTGGTTATGCGGTATCGCATTCTGGCAAAGCTCCAGTCCACCTATGTTAAAAAACTTAAAAAACTGATCGATCCTGACTCTGGTCGGGTGCATACCTCTTTTAACCAGACGGTGACAGCCACGGGCAGGTTGTCGTCTAGCAATCCCAATATGCAGAACATTCCCATTCGTACAGAAGAGGGGAACCGGATCCGTAAGGCCTTTATTCCCGCCACGGATCTGGTCTTTCTGTCTGCGGATTATTCTCAGATCGATCTCCGGGTTCTGGCCCACTATTCACAAGATGCTGCCCTGCTGCACGCCTTTCGCAATGGGGAAGATATCCATGCCCGTACCGCAGCTAAACTCTTTAATGTGTCCCCACTCCTTCTTACCTCTGAGATGCGCCGGGTCGCAAAGTCCATCAACTTTGGTATCGTCTATGGGATGTCCAGTTTTGGACTCTCTAATCAGTTGAATATCAG
>CAYWMZ010000541.1:0-2122 GCA_964459485.1 uncultured Desulfocapsa sp.
CCCCAACAGCCTCGAATGACAGTCCGGCATGTGAAGGTGGAGATGTACAATTGAGCACAGACACTGTAATTGCAAAAGCAGGGAACGATAATTAGCTTCCCGGCTCTATAAAGCCATGCGTTGTACAGAAAACGGGTCAGGCCCGTCACAGAAAGTGGTGTGGAGGAACTGGAAATGGAATTGATCACTGCATCTGATCTTGCTTTTGTAGTTGATAACCTGGGAGAGGGTATTCTCTTTCTGGATAGTGACCGGCATGTCATAACCATTAATCAGGCAGCGTTAAGAATGCTCGGACAAAAGAGGGCCTTTAATATCAAGGAAGATATTATTGACCAGCTCTGCCCAGCCCTGTTTCCGGGAGCCAGCTGTGCCAAGGAGTGTGAGCAAAGCGGCATCTGTACATTGATGAGTAAAGATGCAGAAAAAGAGAAGGTTGAAGAGCTCAGTTTTACCAGTCTGGATGGAAAGAAGGTCACACTTCAGATGCGGGCTATCACACTCTCCTCCAGCAAGCATCAGGCTCAAATAGCTATCCTGCTATCAGACTGCTCGCAGGCGCGCCGGCTTGAGGAAGAGGTGAAAGGTGTCAAAGCCCGTATCCGTAGCCTGCTGGAAAATACAGGGATTGTTTCCTCAGGTTCAACCTCTCTGTAGCACCGGAATGCCCAAAAAAAACAGCCATCTCCTAAACCAGCTTCTCCATCATCCCGGCAACTTACTATCTAACAGGGTCCAGGCTATACCACTGCTCACTAAAACCTCTCTTCTCCCTGCTGACAGTTTTACATTTTCGTCTACTGATTTTCCGCCTGCCTTCATCATTTAATACCTGAATCTGCTGCCCATGGATTAGCAACGCTTCCGGGTAAGAGCGTTTTGCGTGCGGCAACTCCCTGACAAAAACAGGGGAAGGATCATACATACCGTTCCACCTGAACAGCTTGAAAGACCCTCTGTTTTTTTGGGGCCCGGCTATAATAAAAAAAACTTTTCTAATCGGATCATATGACATTGACCGCAACCCCAGTCCATCCAGATCAATATATACAGGCTTGGAGAACCTCGCTCTGGCTCCACTGTTTGATAACAGTGCATCAGGGTTTTTTAAATTCAGAACCAGTGCCTTGCCCTGTACAAGTGGATTGCGAAATCCAATCAGCAGCCCTCCCCCGTCCGCTGCTACGGCCAGTGCCTCAATATTCAGCCCTGCTTTTTTAGGCTCAAGCTCATCGACTTTTTTCTTGCCCAACTGTGTTGTCTGCGCAATCAATTCAATTGTTTCTCTCGTTATTATACTGTCATCATCCCAGGACTTTTTCTCCAGCATATCCTGAACTAAATGATCATAACTACCGCCCCACTGCAACTGAAGTGTGGGTGGAGTATCTGTTATATCGGTGGCAAACAGACGATACCTGTTATTCCGCTTCTTGCCTTTTTTGCTTCTGCCATGAGAGCTGATCCAATAAACACGGTCTTCCGAACGGGCCGCATCCTCAATGTCACTTTCATGGTCGGGATTGCTGCGCAGATAAGAGGAAAAATTAAAACTTTGAATGGCCGTCATGGTTGAACCATCAGTGGTATATAACAAAAGAATTTCATCTTCATCATTGCCAACGATAAAATGTGAATCATCAATAACTGCGGCTGCGGAAGCATCGCACACACCCCGGTACCTCTGCTCCCCCGCCAGAGCAGTCAGGCAAAAGCTCCCGCATAGCAAAGAGAGCATGAATATCTGTATCATTGAAATCATTTTACCACTTTTGAGCCCCGCAACAGGACTATGATCTGCCCCTTTGGCTCACAGTTTGAGTGCATCAGTATTAGAAGAGATTCAGGCTAACCACCACCATTTTCTCTCTGTGTATTCTACAATGCTTTGGTGAATGCGTCTGTATCTTTTTTCCCCCGCCATGCAGATATCTTCTCAGGCAAATTAAAATTTGTCTTAGCGCCATTTAACGTTGCCAGCAAACATTTGGAAAAGCTTCGGACTCAACAGCGTCGGTATGAAAGAGCCTGTCACAGGCAGGCTACTGCTGTCCCGGATCATTATTAAAACATACTGAAATATCTTTGTGTAACAACGAATCTACTCAATGGAGGTCGCTTT
>CAYWMZ010000542.1:0-2116 GCA_964459485.1 uncultured Desulfocapsa sp.
CACCACCAAGAAGAACCCCTACAGCTCGGATGAGAATATCCTTCACATCAGCTTTGAGGGCGGTCTTCTGGAAGATCCCTGGAACGAGCCGGACGAGGATATGTATAGACTCTCAGTTTCGCCTGAGAAGGCACCGGACAAAGCCACCTATCTTGAGATCGACTTTGAAAATGGTGATCCGGTGGCCATTGACGGCAAACGTATGGATCCTCTGCCCCTCTTTGAGGCCTTGAATAAGGTTGCAGGTGCCAACGCTGTGGGACGTCTTGACCTTCTGGAAAACCGTTTTGTGGGGATGAAGTCACGTGGTGTCTATGAGACTCCCGGCGGCACCCTGCTGCGTAATGCCCATCGGGATCTTGAGACCATGTGTATGGATCGTGAGGTGATGCGCATCAGAGATTCCCTGGTGCCACGCTATGCCGAGCTGGTCTATAACGGTTTCTGGTTCTCGCCTGAGCGTGAGCTGTTGCAGGTCACCATGGATGAGGCCCAGAAGACAGTGAGTGGAAGGGTGCGTATGAAGCTCTACAAGGGTAACTGTGTAGCCGTTGGCAAAAAATCTGATCAGTCACTCTATCAGGAGAGTTTTGCCACCTTTGAAGAAGATGATGTTTACAATCAGGCCGATGCCGGTGGCTTTATCCGTCTCAACGGATTGCGTCTCCAGATCGTTGCCATGCAGAAAAAATAGAGCCGTCGGACAAGGAACAGCTAGCCGTGGAAAAAGCACAATCAAAAAAACTCTGGGGCGGACGCTTCGATGGGGCAACCGCTGCCTCCGTTGAGGCCTTCACCGAGTCTATCAGTTACGACCAGCGCCTCTACTCCTATGATATCATGGGGAGTCGGGCCCACGCCACCATGCTTGCGGCCAACGGCCTGCTCAGTGATGCAGAGCTCACAAGCATAACAGATGGCTTAACGGAGATTGAGTCCCGTATCGATGCCGGAAACTTTGATTTTCGGAGCGAGCTTGAAGATATTCATATGAATATTGAAAAGGCCCTCATCGATGCCATAGGCCCGGCAGGGGCCAAGCTGCACAGCGCCCGTAGCCGTAATGATCAGATTGCCCTTGATCTGCGCCTCTACCTCCGGGATCAGTGCGACCGGATGATGGCTCTCCTCGACGATACCCGCCGTGCCTTTGTGGGGCTTGCCCGCAAATATATGGGGGATATCATGCCGGGCTATACCCATCTGCAACGGGCTCAGCCGGTACTTATTGCCCACCATATGATGGCCTACTATGAGATGTTTGGGCGTGACCGGGAGCGTATTGTCGATTGCAGAAAACGTATCAATATACTGCCCCTTGGCGCTGCTGCCATGGCGGGTACCGGCCTGCCCATCAACCGGGAGATGGTGGCCGAGATTCTCGGCTTTGACAAGGTAACCGCAAACTCCATGGACACCTCGGGCGATCGTGATTTTGCCATTGAGTTTGTCTCTTGCTGCACCATGATACAGCTCCATCTGTCACGGCTCTCGGAAGAGCTGGTGCTCTGGTCCAGCCAGGAGTTTTCCTTTGTGAGTATTGCAGATAAGTTCTGCACCGGATCTTCCATCATGCCGCAGAAGAAGAACCCGGATATTCCGGAACTTATTCGTGGCAAATCCGGCAGGGTGGTGGGTTCGCTCATGTCCCTGATCACCCTGATGAAGGGCCTGCCCCTCACCTATAACCGTGATTTGCAGGAAGATAAGGAGCCGGTCTTTGATACGGTGGATACGGTGTCGGCATCCCTGGCCATAATGGCTGAGATGCTTGGCAATCTGGAGTTTAACACCATCCGCATGGAGCAGGCCACCGAGACAGGTTTCATTACGGCCACCGACCTTGCCGACTATCTGGTGCTCCACGATGTACCTTTTCGTGAGGCCCATGGAATTGTGGGACGGGCGGTTGCCATCTGCATCGAGAAGGGCTGTGAACTGACAGATCTGACACTGTCGGAGATCCGGGAGTTCTCTCCTGTGATCAATGAAGATGTCTTTGCAGTATTGAGTGTGCGGGGCTCTGTGGATTCCAGAGTCTCCACCGGAGGAACCGCAAGCTTGCGGGTGGAAGAGGCAGTACAGGCAGCAGAAAATCAAATGGGGATTGGAGAGT
>CAYWMZ010000543.1:0-2115 GCA_964459485.1 uncultured Desulfocapsa sp.
AAAATCCCTCTGGGCCACAGGCTTATAAATAAACTCTTTAATGCCCATAGATCTTGCCTGTTCCGTGGTGACAATGGCAGAATAGCCGGTGCAGAGAATGATAGGGATATCGGGACGAATCTGGAGCAGCCGCCGGGCCAGATCGACCCCTGTCATCCCGGGCATGGTCTGATCGGTGATCACCAGATCAAAGTGCTCGGGCTGATTCTGAAAGGTCTCCAGCGCCTCAAGACTGCTGCTGCGCACCGTCACCTCATAGCCAAGCTTTTCCAGCATATCCTTTCCCATCTCGACCAAGACCCGCTCATCATCCACAAAGAGGATGCACTCACTGCCCAAAAGCACCTCTTCTCTCCCCTCCTCCCGTACAGGAGGTTTTTTCTTTTCCACCGCTGGCAGGAACACATGAAATACTGTCCCCTCGCCGGGCTCACTATGCAGAGAGACAATCCCCCCGTAACTCTTCACTATGCCATGAACAATGGAGAGCCCCATACCGGTGCCCTTGCCAGTCTCTTTAGTGGTGAAGTAGGGATTAAATATCTTCTCCCTAATGCCAACATCTATTCCCGGTCCGGTATCTGCAACGGATATCTGCACAAATTCTCCAGCCTCAACGTCAGGTTCATGAACAAGATCGTCACCGCCCAAAAAAGTAGACTTCACTGAAATATCCAGTATCCCCCCGGACTCTTCCATGGCGTGAAAGGCGTTGGTGCAGAGATTCATTACGATCTGATGGATCTGGGTTGGATCGGCATAGACAAATCCAGCATTAGTCTCCATATGTTCCTGAATCGCAATGGTGGTTGGCAGTGAAGCCCTCAGCATCTTCAGCACCTCTTTGATCATCACCACCGGCTGCAAAGCAACTCGTTCGGCTCCCCCCTGGCGGCTGAAGGCCAGGATCTGTTTCACCAGGTCTTTGGCCCGGTTTCCAGACTCAAGTACCTTATCGAGATCCTGGGCAATGAGAGAACCGTCATCACTGGCCTCACGGGCAAGCTCTGCGTAGCCCAGTACTGCACCCAGGATATTATTAAAATCATGGGCAATACCCCCGGCGAGGGTTCCGATGGCCTCCATCTTCTGGGCCTGCTGGAGACGGGACTCCAGTTCTTCTTTCTCCAGGGCAAGGGTTTTCCCTTCGGTGATATCGTGCATAAAACCAACCAGCTTCACAACTTTTCCCCGCTCTTTAACCACGGAGACGACATCTCGTATCCAGCGCAAAGAACCGTCCCGATGGATGGCCCGGTACACAAAGTCGTGATCCATGCCCTTTGCGTTTTCCATATTGCAATACTCGACGGCCCCGTCCCGATCCTGGGCGTGGAGCCGTGTAGCCCATGTCCCCATATCCTTCCAGGACTCTACTGGATATCCAAGAATATCCTCAATCTGCTTCCCCATATAGTTGAATTTGTGACTCTTCAGATCCAACTCCCAGGGGACAGTGGAGGTGGATTCCACAAGATTGCGCAGCATCTTTTCATTCTTCTTAATGGTGCTGGCAGCCCGTTTCTGACCCGTAATCTCCCGGATGATACTTATCACTCCTATCAACTTGCCCCTGGAATCCTTCAGAGACGAATTCTGGACAGAGACCCAGCCCTTTTCCTCGGTTTTCGGGATCTGATAGGCGAGATCCAGGCCAGGTAAAGTTTCACCCGCCAAGGCCCGCTGCAGCTGATCCAGGGTTTCACTGCCCTCCAGAAAGGGGAAGGCCTCGCAGGGATGTTTCCCCATGACCTGAGCTGCCGTCTTACCGCTAAGCGACTCCATATATGGATTCCAGCCCTGAAAACGCCCCTCAAGGTCAAAGACAACAATCCCCTCCTGGGCACAAGCGATGATCTGCTTACTATAGCTGTTGGCCTCGACCAGACGGGCCGTCTTGCGTTGGATCTGCCAACGCAGCAGGAAGGCCACAACAATCAGGACAAACAGGGCCACGGAACCAAGGACAATCATCCACCACATCCGTTTTGGAATAACTGTACCAGTGGAGCCGCTTCCCCCCAGGGCTGCATTTATTGCCTGGTGATAGCTTGAGTCCGGGTCTCCAATCAAGGTTTTCAATCCACGATCAATGGCCGCTATATGCGAGGGAGT
>CAYWMZ010000544.1:0-2113 GCA_964459485.1 uncultured Desulfocapsa sp.
GGTGAGCTTTTTGATCGATAAGAGCCCCACACCTGTTTATTTGTACTGATCTTTGACATAATTACACTTTTAAGGCAAACATTCGCTTTAAGTTCCAAGCCATGGAGACAAGTGTCCATTCGCCAGTGACAGACTTGAAGCCCCGAAGAAGGAATTGTCTAAATCCCATAACGTGTTTGATAATGCCGAATACTGGCTCCACAGTGCTTTTTCTTTTCGCGTAAAGCTTACGGCCTTCAGCAGTTTTTAGCTTATAGCGCATTTTGCTTATTGTATCTGCATCTTCTGGCAAAGGCTCTTGGTGAGCAAATCGTTCAATAGGAGATTGATTGTGTTTTTCGCGACCAGGTGGGATGAATGGTTCTATTTTAGCTTCCTCACAGGAAGAAACATTGGTGTCGCTGAAGTAACCGGCATCAGCCAATATGCTATCAACCTTACCCAATGATTCAGGTAGCGATTTCAAAGCCGAAAGGGTTGGACTGATTTCTTTCTTGTCGTTTGGTGATTGGCTGACGTGAGATTCAACAATAATCATGGTATCAACGTCGACGGTAGCCTGGGCATTGTAGGCCTGTTCAAATCCTTTGCCTGAGGTAGGCATGATACGGGATTCTTCGTCAGTTAAATTGACTTGATCTTTCTTACGGGGACCAGATTCCGGTGGTTTGGGTTTAGAACCGCGAGGCTTCTTACCAGTCTTCTCTGATTTTGCCTTACGCTTGGCTACTTTTTTATCGTATTCTTGCTGTTCAAGTACATATCGTTCAGCAGCACGTTGCTCGATCTTTTCTTTGGCCTCGGTAATAGCAGCAAGTCGATCTTGGCGACGAGATAATTCTTCTGGAATATCCATTCCATCAGGAGTCTTCTCTGAGTCAGCCTTTTCGGCAAGCCGCATGAGCTCCTGGACTTCTGCTTGCAATTGTTTTTCAAGTTTACAAGCGTGTCCCCAGCTCAAAGCATGATGTTTGGAGGCGTTTGCCTTAACTTTGGTACCATCAAGACTGACCTTGCCCAGTTTCATGATTCCCATTTCACGGGCAAGCACCAGGATCTGCACAAAGAGTGGTTGTAATTGGTCGAGAAAGCGTTTGCGGAATGTGGCTATGGTATCGTGATCGGGATGGGTATTGACGGAAATGAAACGAAAAGCAACGGAATCGTATGTTGCTTGTTCAATTTTCCTGCTGGAATATACCCCAGTGGCATACCCATAGAACAATAATGATAAAAGGATTTCAGGATGGTATGCTTTTGATCCTCTGCCACCATATGCTTCAGTTAACGAACGTATGTTGAGCTGTGATACTATATCGACAACAAATCGAGCCAGGTGATCTTCCGGCAACCAGTCTTGAACTGATGGCGGGAAGAGATATTGCTGGTCTCTGTTGGTGGGGATGAAATTTGGACTCATACGATTCCCTATTCGTGTAATTGGTTGAAATTACACAATAGCATACTGCAAATAAACAGAAACGGCAACTGTTTCAACGACAAAACAGGATGTTAAATGTTTCTTTTACAAATAGAGATTGTCGGAACTTACCTTTAAGCCCGCCAGACTCCTAGATGTGTATTTCACATTACAGTTCGACCATGATTCCAAATATACCCTTTAGCATACCCTTTTGACAATGGATTTCTTCGGACGGCTTTGGACTGTAATAGACCAAAAAGGCAACAAAAAAAGCCCCAAACCTTTACAGGCCGGGGCTTGAACAATCTATATCGGAACTTACAAGACTAACAAATGGTGCCGGAGGTCGGAATCGAACCGACATGGACATACATCCGCTGGATTTTGAATCCAGTGCGTCTACCAGTTTCACCACTCCGGCACATATAAATAGTAATGCAAAATATGATCTCAGCCTGAACAGTTCAACAGACAACTTCACATAGCCGAGTCTACCCAACTTTAACTTGACCGTCATTTTTTTTCAAGAACTACCTGTCCTCTCTTCATGCCTTGCCTAATATTTTCACTTGCTTCATTACATATCCAACGTATTTGTCCTCCCTGTTTTACTCTATGCTAAAATCAAGAATATTTTTAAAAAAAAATCGGACGGTGCTCACTCTGTGAGCACCCTACTGTGGTATGGTG
>CAYWMZ010000545.1:0-2106 GCA_964459485.1 uncultured Desulfocapsa sp.
GAGGGAATCCTCACCACCAAGGCCAATGCCGATATGGATCTGGCCATTGATGCCCTGCTTCAGGCCCGGAACCTGGACCGAATCATCATCCTCACCGGAGACGGTGACTTTATCCGCTTGGTCCAGGCCCTGCAAAACATGGGCTGCCGGGTGGAGGTGATTGCATTCAACAACGTGAGCACAGAACTCAAAGAAGAGGCAGACAGCTTTCTCTCTGGATTTCTTATTCCCGGCCTGCTCCCCATCCAGAGTGATGGCACTGCTTGGCATCGTGGATTCCCCATCAACTACAATGCCGAGCGCGGTTTCGGATTTATGCGCTACTATAGCTTAAAGGCCCATGGCCTTGAGACAGAGAGTGTCTTCTTTCACTGTTCTAAATCAAATGTGAGCTCCGATACGCTTTTTCTAGACTCCAACAATATCTTCCAATTCAAGGTGGTTGCCAACCCGGAGAACAACAATAAGACCGAGGCCACAGACATCACATCCATCGATGAGATCCAGCCCTGATTATTGCCTTCTTCCTTTGGTTTCGCCCATGAAAATTACCGTCTTCAGTGACACCCATATGCTCCACCAGCAGGTGAGCGTCCCCGATGCTGACATCCTGATCTTTGCCGGAGATCTGTCCGTGTGCCGAACCATACAAGACGTGGCCGGATTTAACGATTTCCTGAGCAAACTGCCCCACAGATACAAAATTGTGGTGGGCGGCAACCATGACCACTTGCTGGCATCGGCCCCCGACCTTGGCCGTAAACTGCTAGCTTCAGCCACCTATCTCCAGGACGAATTTGTTATCATAGAAGGAATCAAGATATACGGTTCGCCCTGGCAGCCCATCTTTAACACCAAAGCCTGCGATGCCTTTGCTCTGACACGGGGTAAAGAGATCCGCAAAAAATGGGAACTCATCCCACAGGACACCGATATCCTGGTGAGTCACTGTCCTCCCGCAGGTATTATGGACGAAGATGGCGGAGTGAGCCACGGCTGTAGCGACCTGCTCGATATCGTACGCCAAATCCAGCCCGCATTCCACATCTTTGGTCATATCCACAACCACAATGGCAGCCGGAAAATAGGCAACACCACCTTTATAAACTGCAACGTCAAAGACAAAAACAATCTGGTGCGCCCTCCCCTGACATTTGATTACCCCGCCTAACTACAGAAACCGGAAAAGTAACAGAAAGTCCCTTCCATAATGTCCTGATACAGCTACATTCCTGTTGTAAACTGGGCAAAGATTGCTTGACAAAAAGCACCAGCAAGTGATAGATACACCACATCGAACCAACACAATAACGGAGAAACGAGTAATGCAATTCTATATCTGACGATGACGGCAACGGCCGTTCAGCCTGGTCCAGGCTGATTCTCATAGCGTCGGGTTTTTCTCCCGTTGGTTCTATCCCCACTAATTTCCCCTAAGTTAAGATTGGACTACAGGAATGACTACCCGATGAAAATCAGGGGTCTGATCTTATATCTTTGATCCACACATTTTAAGGACGTGATAATTCACCATCACCTCTTTTGTGTCGTCGATCTAAATCCAGATTACCTTCCCCAGATTACGAGCCCCCGTCCAGTCACCAATAGAAGAATATTTCTCTCCTGCCATGTGTAATGGTTACTGGACGGGGGCTCGTAATCTGGGGAAGGTAATCTGGATTTAGAGCCCCCGTCCAGTCACCAATAGAAGAATATTTCTCTCCTGCCATGTGTAATGGTTAATTATTTGAAATATTTCAAAAAGGAGAAGTCGTAATGAAAAAAGCTAAACTATCAATTTTGCTGGCCGTTGCCTTGCTAATACTCTGCGGAACGTATGCTTCCGCAAAGAATTTGGGGTATCGCCTTATTAATACCGATGAGCTAAAGAGCGATATTGATGCAAGCATTGCAATGATCGTCGTGGATGCAAGAAGCCCTGAGGAGTTTCAGGAAGTGCATATCAAGGGGGCAATCAACGTACCTGTCAAAGAGTGGGATAACTATGTTTCCCGCCTACCTTCTGACAAAGGCGCACGAATTGTATTTTACTGTAACGGTGTGAAGTGCGGCAAAAGCACCAAAGCCGCAAAAAAAGCGGTAAAA
>CAYWMZ010000546.1:0-2106 GCA_964459485.1 uncultured Desulfocapsa sp.
CATGGCGGGCTACAACACCTGTATGAACCTGCTTCGGGCCGCTGTCCCCTCCCTTCTCTACCCCTTTGCCCAGAATCGTGAACAGCAGATGCGGGTTTCAGCCTTGAGTAAAGGTGGCAACTTCCGCCTCCTTGAGGAGTCAGATCTTGAAGAAAAGACACTGGCTGCCACAATTTTAACGCAACTCCAATTACAAAGAAAGAAGATGAATGTTAATCTCAACGGCGCCGATACCAGCCTGAAACTTATTGAAAGCACCAGTCTCTGGGAACGTACAACATGATATCTGCCCTCTATCGCCACCTGCCTCGCAACTGCGAAGAACTGCTGCACGCTGCCATCAACCGCGGACTTGGCAAGGGCAACGCAGAGGCCCGTATTTTTTTCAGGGCTGATGATATTGGGGTACCCGGCACACAGTTCAGTGACTTGATTGCCCTCTTTCAAAAACACCAACTGCCCCTATGTCTGGCCGTTGTTCCCAGCTGGCTGAGCCGGGACCGTTTTGACTCCCTGAGTGGTCTCACCGGAACCCCAGACAGTTCTCAGTGGTGCTGGCATCAACACGGCTGGCTCCACAAAAATCATGAGCGGCAGGGCAAGAAACAGGAGTTTGGCCCCGCCAGGGATGCTACAGCCCAGGTATCTGATCTCAGCAAGGGCAGGGATCGTTTGCAGCAGGTCATGGGCCAAACAGTTGCCCCCTACTTCTCCCCCCCCTGGAATCGTTGCAGCATGGCTACCATGGAGGGCCTTGTGAATCTGGACTTCCACGCCCTCTCCAGGAGCCGGAATGCCAAACCTCAATCCCCTGAAAAACTCCCCGATCTCCAGGTTAATGTTGATCTTCACACCCGAAAAGAGAGCGATCCGGCCCACTCCCTGGATATGCTCCTTGTTGAGCTGGAGGAAGGAATATGTTCCGGAAGGGCCGGGATTATGCTGCATCATCAGCGCATGAATGCGGTGGCCGGAGCTTTTCTGGATCTGCTCCTTAAGGCCGTGCTCTCCTTCCCCAAACTCCACCCGGTCCGCTTCCAGGAACTCTTATAGGATAGATTGACAAAAAGGAACAAAAAACGATATAGTTCCTCATGTTGTCCTGCCTATGGGAGGCTTGATACTGATATGGAAAAACAGTCCCAAACTCGCAGTTCTTAAACACATTATGAGACACTTAGTGGTTCTGCCCTGGCGGCAGTCCTTTATAATGTCCTACAAGTCCATCCGGGCCAGGTTCTTCCGCTCGCTGATAACCACCCTGACCCTGGTTCTGGCGGTCTCTTTTCTGGCATTCAGCCAGATGAGTCTTGATATTGCAGATCAGATGCTGGCCAGCGGAGACACTGATATGCAGCACAGTCTCCTGCTCTCCGGCTACGATATAACGCCGGGAAGCAGCAGCCTTGCCGCCTCGCCCAAGCAACGCTGGATAGTCATTCTCTCCCTGCTGGTCTGTGTGGTTGGGATTATCAATGCCCAGCTGATGTCAGTCACCGAACGCTTTCGGGAAATTGGCACCATGAAATGTCTCGGTGCCCTGGATCGCTTTATTGTGCGAATTTTTGTTATGGAAGCCGCCATTCAGGGCCTTGCCGGAGCCGTAAGCGGCGCCGTTGCAGGTGGACTTACCGCCATTCTCGTTGCCCTTATCCGCTATGGATCTGAAATTCTCTCCATCCTGCCCTGGCAGACACTCCTCAACTCATCACTTATAGCCATTGCCACCGGTATTGGGCTGAGTCTGCTGGGAGTTCTGTATCCGGCAATAATTGCCGCCCGGATGCTCCCCGTTGAAGCCATGCGGGTGGAACAGTAAATTGATTTATTCTGCCAGAAATAAACGAGTTTAAGCAATGACTAAAAAACAGATCGTTCGTGTTACAGATGTCACCAAAAACTTTGATCTCGGCAAGATTGTGGTCAAGGTTCTGAAGGGAATCGATCTTGAAATTGAGACCGGAAGATATGTCTCCATTATGGGGCCGTCAGGTTCTGGTAAATCCACCCTCTTCAATATGATTGGGGGGCTGGACAAACCTACCGAGGGTAAGGTCTTTATCGATGAGGTTGATATCGCCCAGCTCGATGCCTACGAACTGGCCT
>CAYWMZ010000547.1:0-2103 GCA_964459485.1 uncultured Desulfocapsa sp.
GCGTATGGAAGATACGGTGGGGGTTGCAACACCCGTCAGTATAACAGCCATGCTTGCGCCGCTTAGTGATACCGACTTGGAACTAGGCGTACATTGCCACAATGACTTTGGAATGGCCACAGCCAATACCATTACCGCCTTTGAGCAGGGGGCACTGTGGGGAGATGTGACCATCCTTGGCCTGGGGGAACGGGCCGGCAACAGTCGTCTGGAAGAAGTTCTTGCCTACCTTGTGCTGCGTCAGCAGAGGGATGATTATAGCCTAGATGGCTTGCTGGATGTGAGTCGGCAGCTTGCGGCGTATATTAAGCAGCCGCTTTCCCCGTCCCGTCCCATTATCGGAGATGGGATCTTTACCTGTGAAACCGGGATTCATCTCCAGGGACTGCTGGCCGATCCTGCCACCTATGAACCCTTTGACCCGGATCGAATCGGTGCCAAACGGCAGCTCCTTATGGGGGCAAAGACAGGAAAACACGGTGTTCTGGCGGCCCTTAAGCGTCTAGGAGAGTCGCCTCCTGAACCCGCCCTCCTCACCCGACTCACCAGAGAGGTGCGCAGTCTGGCTGCCGGAAGGAGCTGTTTTCTTGGAGACAGAGAGCTTGCAATGTTGCTGGCAAATCAGTAATTCAGTTGTGTCGCAACCTGCCTCTCAAGCAGTGAAAAGCTGATCCGCTCTTGTTCCAGACGGATATTGGTACCATAACGGTTGTTTTGGAGATCGGTGTAGAGTTGTTCCTCTTCTCCATTGAGCTGGGGAAGCGTTTCCAGACAACGCTGACTCTCTTCTTCATTGCCCCAGATTTCAGGCTTGTGGAGCAGGGTGGCAGAATCCATGAGAAAGGAACGGGTTTGGGGGAATATGCGCCGCAGTCTCGCAAGGATGGAAAAGCCGTGGCTGTCGATATCTCCCCAGTACCAGATGGGAACTTCATGCATCCAGCGCACAGACTCCAACTGTTGGATACCGTAGCCAAGCCCAAAAATAATAAGGCTGGCGGGGAGTTGCGGAAAGACCAGCCCATTGATTTTGTTTTCTGTGATAATCACCTGGCGGCACGGGATTTTCAGGTGGCAGAATTGGCTGAGTGGCAAACTGATATCATCGATACCCGGCATGGGGTAAAGGGCAGGGTCAAGGAGTCGGAAACGGATCAGGGCCTCATCGTATTTCAGGGAATAGCGACGTTCAAAGCCGTGATGTGTGAGTCCTGTAACATGCTGGTTAATGGCCGAGGCAGGCAGCAGGTAATCCAGCAGTTCGGCTACAATCCTGCGATGCTGTTCCAGAAATTTGGAGTCCACTCCGCCTATTTCAAGTTCCCGAAGATACCGATTGGGGCGAGGGTTTTTCACAAAATAGTCCAGTACAGCAAGGAGCTGCGACCATCTCCCGGCGTACTTCAGGAGGTGCCCTGGTTTGTCCCTTACAAGGGGAAGAAGGGCGGGTTGCTCTCTTTGAATCCTCCGTAAATCTTCCTGAAACTGCACAAACTGTGTCTCTTTGCCAATGAGGCGCAGGAAATCTTTCCGGCCGGGGATTTCAATACGGCTTGGCAAGCACTGCAATCCAAGTTGGCGGTGCCTCACTTCGGTGTATTGAATCTCATAACCATAGCCCTTCTGTTCACGACTGCCTCCCCTCAGTGTTTGCAGCCAGGCCTGTATTGCATCAAAATTTTGAAGCAGAGTACCTGCGGCGGGTTTTTTGAAGGGGATCACCATGGGGAAAGGGCTCTCTTGAGCCATTTCCGCCTTGAGAAAACGTCTGCTGCGCCACTGGCCAGCCGCCTTTTTTCTGATCTCATCAGGCGTGATCATTGCGTTCCCTGGCCCGGCGTTTTTTCTCCTTCCGGTACTCTTCAATACTGAGGTTACGGATCTGGGAGTTTTGTCCCCCTTCATTATGGACGTAATGAACGGAGCGGATATAGTTTTCAATAACCTGAATTTTCTGAAGCGGAGTGACAATGAGCAGTTGCAGGTTGAGTCGTTTGAAGAGTTCCAGGCCGTAGCGGGTGGACTCGTCAGAACCTTTGCCAAAGGCTTCGTCAATCACCACAAAGCGAAAGGATCTGGATTGCACCGCCCCCCATTCCAAGC
>CAYWMZ010000548.1:0-2098 GCA_964459485.1 uncultured Desulfocapsa sp.
AAAAATAATCTTTTCATTAAGGAGGTGGAAATAAATAATCATCCAATCTCACTTATCACCAAGCTGTTCAATCTCACCGTCCCCCATATTGCCATCTTTGGTGAAAAAGATTTCCAGCAGCTTGCTGTCATTCGTAAGATGGTAAGCGATCTTAATTTCCCCATTGAAATAGTTGCTCATCCCATTGTTCGTGAGGCGAACGGTCTTGCCATGAGTTCGCGTAACAGCTATCTCAAAGAAGATGAAATGGAGGCCGCACTCTCTCTGTCCCAGGCAATTACAGAGGCCAGGAGCAGTGTCCAAAAGTGTGGCATCACCGGTATCAGCGTTCAGGAGATACGATCCCTGGTTCACAGGCGGATCAGCAGTCACCCTGAATGTGAGGTGGATTATATTGAGATTGTGAATCGCTTTAGCCTTGCTACCGAATCCATTCTCAGTACAGATTCTCAGATAGTAGTGGCTGTAAAAATTAACAATCGTATTCGATTAATCGATAACTCAATTCTAAAAAGGAGTTGATATGGAGCGTCAAATGCTCAAGGCCAAGCTGCACCGGGCCACTATAACGGAGGCCAACCTTGATTATGAAGGAAGTCTGACCATTGATAAAGATCTGCTCGATGCCGTGGGAATACTCCCCTTTGAACGGGTGAAGATATACAATATAAACAACGGCGAACGTTTTGACACCTACGCCATTGAGGGAAAGGCAGGTTCTGGGGTGATTGGTCTCAACGGGGCTGCCGCACGGAGGGGAATGGTCGGAGACTTGATCATTATTGTCACCTTTGGGTTATATGGCAATGAGGAGTTGAATGATTACCATCCCAGCATCGCCTTACTTGATGATAAAAACGCAATAAAAGAGATGCTTACCAAATAATTGCCTAAAGGAGTTGAGCTATGCCAGGTTTTGAAGTGTTTGGAGAAGAAGAGAAAAAGGAGATCAATGATGTCCTTGAGACGGGTGTTCTGTTCAGGTATGAATTTGGAGAGCAGCGCAAGGATATCTATAAAGTACTGGAATTTGAAAAGAACTTTGCCAAATACTGCGGAGCCGGTTTCGCTCAGGCGGTAACATCCGGTACCGCTGCCCTCAAGGTGGCTCTGGCGGCATTAGGTGTGGGGCCGGGAGATGAGGTTATTACCCAGGGCTTCACCTTTGTGGCAACCTGGGAGGCCATTCTCGATATCGGTGCCATTCCGGTCTTTACCGAGGTGGATGAAACCCTGAATATGGATCCCAGTGATCTTGAGAAGAAGATTAGCGACAAGACCCGGTGCATTATTCCCGTGCATATGCTGGGTGCCATGGCCAGGATAGAAGAAATTGTAGCCATTGCCGCTAAACACAATATCCCGGTCCTTGAAGATACAGCCCAGGCAGTAGGCGGACGTATTAACGGCCAACACCTTGGAACTTTTGGTGACTGTGGTACCTTTTCATTCGACTCCGTAAAAACCATGACCACCGGGGAAGGGGGGATGGTCATCTGCCGGGATGAAAAGATGTGGCAAACCATGTCTGAGTATCACGATCATGGCCATGACCATGTTGTAAACCCAGGCGGACGTGGCGGGGAAGGAAGACGTTTTATTGGATTTAACTATCGGATGATGGAACTTCAGGGAGCCATGGGGATCGCCCAGCTGGCTAAACTCGATGCCATGATCACTTCCCAAAAGGGGCACAAGGCTCGTTTGCGTGAGGCCGCCGCCGCCATACCTGGAGTACGTTTCAGAACGCTGGTGGATGAATCTGGAGATACTGCCACCTTCTTTGCCTTTATTTTAGAGACTAAAGAGCAGTGTCAAAAGGTAAACACTGTCCTTGGCGAACATGGCGCAGGCGCCATAAACTTTAGTGAAAACAGCTGGCATTTTTACCCCAGCTGGGAACACCTTCACGCTGGAGCCGCTGTGGCTGCATCGGGATGGCCTTTTGCCGAACCTGGTGGTAAACGTCGGGTAGTATACGATCCCAAGGTTCTGCCACAATCCGCTGATTTGATGTCCAGAACCCTTATCTATCCGGTTTCCATTAAGATGAGTGAAGAACAGCTAGAGAAGATGTGTAATGCCCTAAAGGCTGCAG
>CAYWMZ010000549.1:0-2096 GCA_964459485.1 uncultured Desulfocapsa sp.
GGCAATTCCTCCGGCTCCACCTGCTGCACCACCTGCTGCATATGCGACTCCTGTCATGTTTGTTCCTCCAATACTGATGGCTACCCGGGGCAGCACGTTACACTATGTGCTGCTAGACCCCGACCTGTCCTTCAGAAAAAGTAAATGTATGGATATCGTGTCAGATCCAGTTTTAAAAGAAATATATTTTCTAAAAACTTTAATTTAATCACTCTCTTTCAAGCTTGCCATAAAAATCGTTACGAAAGGCGGGAAAACAGTCATTTTCGATGGCCCGGCGCATTTTTTCCATAAGTTGGAGATAGTAGTGCAGGTTGTGAATGGTGTTGAGATGATAGCTGAGGATCTCCCGACACTGAAAGAGATGGCGCAGATAGGCCCGCGAGTAGTTGCGGCAGGTGTAGCAGTCACAATCGGGATCAAGGGGACGTTTGTCATCCCGGTATCTGGCGTTTTTGATCACCACCTTGCCTCGTGAGGTGAACATGGTACCGTTTCTGGCATTGCGGGTCGGCATAACACAGTCAAACATATCCACTCCCCGATAGACACCCTCCACCAGATCCTCCGGGGTGCCTACTCCCATAAGATAGCGGGAGTAGTCTTCAGGCAGGTGGGGAATGGTGGCCTCGGTCATATCCTGCATCATGGCCTTGTCTTCGCCAACACTGAGGCCGCCAATGGCGTAGCCGTCAAATCCGATATCAATAAGGGCCTCGGCATGGCTTTTACGCAGATCGTGGTGCATTCCACCCTGGACGATACCAAAGAGGAGCTGGCCTGTGTCCTGCTGGGCATCCCGACAGCGTTTGGCCCAGCGACTGGTGAGATCTGTGGACTTTATGGTGTCCTCACGGCTGGCCGGATAGGGAATACAGGTATCAAGGCACATCATAATATCTGACCCTAGAGACTCCTGAACTCGCACCGCATCTTCCGGGCTGAGAAAGAGCTTGCTGCCGTCCAGGTGAGATCTGAAGGCAGCCCCCTCTTCCGTGATCTTGGCAAGTTCTTTGAGGCTGAAGATCTGAAATCCACCTGAATCGGTGAGGATGGGGCCATCCCAGTTCATAAATTTGTGGAGGCCGCCAAAGCTTTCGATGAGCTCCGGCCCCGGTCGGATAAAGAGGTGATAGGTGTTGCCGAGAATGATCTGGGCCTTCATCTCTTTAAGGTTCTCTGGGGTCACCGCTTTGACCGTAGCCTGGGTTCCCACCGGCATAAAAATCGGGGTCTGGATAGTGCCGTGAAGGGTCTTGAGTTCTCCCCTGCGGGCGGCACAATCACTGGCTTTACTGTGCAGGGTGAATGGTGATATTTTGGTACTGTCTGCTGTCATAAGTTGGCTGCTCCATGTTTTGGAGCCACTCTACTCTCTGTATGCACCATTTTCAAGCTTCCTGAGTATCGTTGGCCTTGGGAGTCGGCTGGTCTTCTATTGGTTGCTGTTCCTCATCGAGGAGTTCTTTCATGTCCATGGCTTGGTCGAAGCTCTGGATCTCCCGGCTGTTGAGGAGCAGGTCTTTTAAGGCAAAGATCTGGAGACGACAGGATTGGCTGAAGAGGCGATTGGCGATGAGCAGGGAGGATATTTCCAGCTCTTTGATGGAGCCATTGGCCGCCTTCTCCATTATAGTCTGAACAAAACGGCTGTCCTGTTGTTCGATATGGAGCACACTGCGCAGCAGCTTTGTGTACTGTTCCTGCGGGTTCTCAATTTCCAGAAAGCGGTCAATGTCATGATAGAGATTCATAAGGCGCTGCCGGAAGCGTTTGTACTGCTTGTTGAGACAGCTATTGTCCGAGCTGTCGAACTCATTAAAGTCTTTTTTGAGTCCCTTGATGTTTTTGATGGAGTTCATGATGTTGCGGGATGCATAGATCATACGTTCCAGTTCCCTGGCCTCGTCTTCTTCCAGTTGGGCATTGAGGAGTTTGGCGTAGAACTCAATGATTTCCCCATGCAGTAGTTTTACTTTTTCGTAAAAGACCGGGATGGGATAGGGTCTGGCCCGTCCCTTTTCAAAAGGCAGGATGTGGTCAAAGACCAGTTTTTCATCAATCTTCAGGTTCCTCAGTCCATAAAGTTGACACTC
>CAYWMZ010000550.1:0-2095 GCA_964459485.1 uncultured Desulfocapsa sp.
GGAAAGAGTTTTGAAAGAGGGAGAGTGATATATCGTGGAGGAAAAAATAATGGTGCCGCCATGCTCTTCTACTATCTTTGCAGACATGGCCATTCCAAGTCCTGTACCATCGGGCTTTGTGGTAAAGTAAGGATCAAAGACCCGGGGTAAATCATCACTACTAATCCCGCAGCCCGTGTCCGCAACGATTATTTGAATGCTCGAATCGATTCTGCGGGTGGTCACTGAGAGGGTACCGCCATCCGTCATGGCCTGTATGGCATTTAAAAAGAGATTCAAAAACACCTGATTCAGCTTATCTCCATCTGCCAGAACAGGTCCCATTTCTCTTGCGAGATCCAGGTGTATCGCAACTCCTGAGGCCTCGGCATCCATGGCCAGTAGCGATACGGCCTTATTGAGGATTCCGTGTATATCAACCTCTGTTTTATTCAACTGCTGGGGCCGGGCATAGTCGAGAAGTTCCGAAATACTTCGGTTCAGACGTTCTACCTCCTGCACCAAAATCTGGGCAGTTTCCCTATCCCTGTTGTCAGGATCAAATTTTGATTGTAACACCAGGGCCAGGCCTTTAATTGAACTTAAAGGGTTTCGCAGTTCATGGGCTACCCCGGCTGCCATCTTTCCAAGGGCCGCCAACCGTTCACTGCGTCGTAAATCTTTTTCCAGGCGTTTGACATGGCTGAGATCCTGTATCATAAGGAGACTCCCCACAAAACTTCCTCCCCTGTCAATAATAGCCATACGGTTGAGTTGCACGGTGTGGATCTCCCCTGATTCGCTTTGAAACTGTACCTCTTTCTGAAACTGCAGGCCCTTGTATTTGTCACTACCGTGGAATGCCTCCTGAATACCCTTAATACTCTTAAAGACCGATGTATTGTTACCAAATGCCTGATCTTCAGTTATCCCGGTAAGTTCCTGGGCGAATGTGTTAAAGAGGATAATCTTTTCACTATTATCTGTTGCGATGAGCCCGATGGGCAGGGAAGATATCAGGATATCACTAAAGGCCTCTACCTTTCTCAAACGGGTCTGAGACCCTTTGAGACCTTCAAGGGTCAGGATTGAGAGCCAACCACCCACTCCAACAAGGAGCAAGACGATTGACAGGATGATAATCTCCAGTTTCTGCTGCTGAAGCCGTTTATTAAACTGCCGCATATCAATTTCGACAAGGATCACAAACTCCTCACCATCCAGATCATTCAATCGAGGCCTTCCCATGGCCCCTCTCCCGTTGAGCCAGGTACCACGGTTACTCACTTTTCCATTATTCCGATTCCCGGTAACCTTTCTGGGAGGAGAACCAAAGGGACCGGGGATACGTCTTATAAGGGGCGTAAAAGAGGCAGCCACCTGAAAAACAGCACCATTCCCCTCACGATGGATGCGATAACTAAAGGTCTGCCTCCCCGAACCGACACATTCAATTTCATTGAGAAAGCGTCGGGTCTCTTCCGACACTTTATTGATTCGAGCCTCGGGAACAGAGTTTGCGAGTATTCTTCCCTTACTGTCAACGAGGGCCAGAAGTCGTACTCCCGGGTGGCCTGAGGCATGCTCGAGTACACGCTGCACATTCACAGGCCAGGAATAGGCAACATCATGCCCGGAACGGATCGTGGCAAAAATGGATGATCTGGCACTAGAGGAGACGAACCGGATAAGGGTTACTCCTTTTTCAAGGAGGATATCGGTCATCAGAGTCTTATCGCGTCGATAATTATTGAGGGCAAAGACCCCGATAATCACCGTAAGCAGGCCACAGGCAGCAGCCAGTACCCAAGGTGATACGCTGGCCAGGTGGCTTTTCTTGAAAATTCCCATATCTTAGCTGTCAGAAGATGGCGGATTGACAATTTTTCGAAGTAATACTCTGGTGATCATATAGGTTGGAACAATCCCATCCTCGCCAAGGGAACCTGAGGCCAAAGTCTCGCCAATGCGGAGGGGATTATCAGAAGCATAATAGGCGTACCTGGTTTTGATATCTTTTGAGATATAGCCCTGAATAATAGCTGCACTGATTGCCCGTTGAAAATGTCCTCCTTCCATCTCAAGCCCCACGGCCTTCCAGCTGGAACTGTGGAAT
>CAYWMZ010000551.1:0-2073 GCA_964459485.1 uncultured Desulfocapsa sp.
AGCAGGGCGGTGGTGGAGGCTATGGCAACGATTCCTCCTTTCAGGAACCCCCGCCGCCGACAGGGGAAGACGTACCCTTCTGATTCTTTTTTCGGTCCACGGCAAAAAAAACGACCCCTCAGGCGGGTCGTTTTTTTTATGATCGGTTTGTTCTGCTGCTTGCTCAGTGTTTGCCGGGAGCCAGGGGAACACCGCGCCGTTCATTGGTGATATAGGCCTGCAGGGCGGTCATGCGCGGATCATCAAGGGCCAGAGGTTTGCCTTCCAGCGGATTCATAATACAGAAGTTGATCATTTCCGCCATGGTGGCGACCCTGCCCAGTTGTTTCTGAAATTTTGGGTAGGTCTCCGGGTGGGTGTTTGCCGCATTGGGATGACACTGGGCACAGACCACTTCGTTGCTGCCCAGACCCGGATCAGTAAAGATCTTGCGGCCTTTTTTCACTGCCGTTTCATACTGCTGTTGCCAGAGTTCCAGGTCTGCGCGGCTGAATTCATCGGCCCGCGGGGCCTGCAGGTTTGCCAGCAGGAGAACTGCCAGTGCCAGCATGGATACGAAGATTGTTTTTATTGCCATGATATTTCTCCTGGAGGGGAAGTCAGAAGATAAAACCGGGTGCTGTCAGCCGCCGTCGGTTACAGAACCCGGTTGTATCCTGATTTTCATTGTTCGTTCAACCTGTTGAGTTTTTCTAGTAGTGAAACTGCGGCGGAATGGGGTTGTCCTGGTATCTGGTATCCTCGGGCCGGCCGGTGGCCGGGTTGAAGGCCACTGTCCGCGGTGTATTGTCGGGCAGGCTGAAGTGCATGGCCGCGTTGCCGGAATGGATGTCGATGAACTGCCAGCCCGTTGCATCACGTTCGAAAAAAGGATCGGCGCGGTTCATGGGGATGGTCAGCTTGGCCAGGTGACTTTGGGCCTTGTCGTAGGTCTTTGGATAAGGCCAGGGCCATGCCGTGGCCATGGCGGCATGGAAACTGATATTGCCGATCTGGTTGTACTGGATCTGGTGCACATGGCCATAGAAGACATTGACCTTCTTGAATGGCCTGAGCAGGGCCTGGATCTGTTCGGCATCTTCGGTCCAGAAATTCCATCCCTTGTAGATCTTCTGTAGCGGCGAGTGGGACAGAACCGTGACCGGCGTATTGATATCCACCTTGGCCAGGTCTTTTTTCAGCCATTCGCGCTGTTTCGGACCCACCATGAAGGGTGAGCCCCGGTGATCGTCCAGGCCGGCCATTACGCCCATGCGCTCTGTGCCGCTGGACCAGCGGTTATAGGTCCAGTCGTCGTAGGTGAGGATGGAGTTGAGGACGACAAAGTGCATGCCCTTGTGGTCAAAACTGTAGTAATCCGGTCCCAGCCTGCTCTTCCAGTACTCTCCCAGGTCCAGATAATAGTCGTGTTCGCCCATGACATAGTAGACCTTGTCACGGAGACCGGACAGGATCTCCAGGCCATGGTCGATCTCTGATTTCTTGCCCAGCTGGGCTATGTCGCCGCCGTAGAAAATGAAATCCGGCCTGGGGTTCATCAGGTTCGCTTCGGCCACGGCCCGAATCAGGCCACGGTCCCAGTTACGGACAAATTTATTTCCCTTGATCTCCTGGATATGTGAATCCGAGATATAGGCAAAGGTGAAATTTTTGCTCGAGTCGGCAAAGGCCATCTCGATAAGGCTGACCGGCAGCGTTGCACCTGCAAGGAGTACGCCGGCACCCTTGAGAAGATCACGTCGGTTGAGACTGTTCATCGCTTGTGCTCCTTCTTTATCAGAAAACAGAGGACAGATCAGTCAGCGCCTGCGGCGTGGTAACTGCGGTTCCATTCTCTGATCATTTAGTTTTCATGTTTTGTTGGGGCTGGAGCCTGAAAATTTGGTCCAGCCATGCTGGTTTATTGTTGTGTGTATTCGGGACTGGTCAGGGACCGCAAAAATTCCACCAGATCGTCTTTCTGTCCGTCGCTCAGGTTGAGCGGCCTGATACCGCCGCTCTGAAAGCTGTTGATAGATTCTCCCTCATCCAGGCGGCCGCCGAGATTGTAAAATTCCACCACATCATCAAGGG
>CAYWMZ010000552.1:0-2065 GCA_964459485.1 uncultured Desulfocapsa sp.
TATCTTAACCGTGTACCCTGAACCGGAGTTAAGAGTTAGTGGAATTATATTGACTTCACCGTTAAATGAACCATTCTACCAGTTGATTTGTCCCCCAGGTTTATTGATTTACTAAAGTGCTCTTGAAAAAAATAATGGAGATTTAAGATCTCTTTCAATAAGTTGACTTAAAAAATATTTGGCCTATTTCCTGGGTAGTCTCTATCGTCTTGCTTTGCATTATATGACACCTTCGCTTTCAAGGAGAAACTGTGAATCTCGTTAAAATAAGTTGTGAAGGATACAAGCCCTTCCGTGATCGGATTAACATTGACATGGCTCCCCTGACTATTTTCTTTGGCAGAAATAATAGTGGAAAAACCGCCTTGCTTCGACTGCCGAAACTGTTGTTGCGATGCCTGTCATCAAGGGTACGTAAGGGGTTTCCGCTTGATGTGGATGAACTCTCTTATGGGGAGTCATTTCGAGATCTCATACACCAAAAGTTAATCCATGGTCATATAGATTTTTCGATTGCAATCAAAAATGATGACAAGACCTTTGAAGTGGACGCAAGAATACAAAATATATCCGAGACCGGAATCAAGCATGACGGGGAAGAGTATCAAGTTGTTTCCCGTTTAGACATCAGTAATCCTGCCCTATCTCTACAATGGGACGGTAAGGGAGGTCGTCCGCCAACCTATGAAAATGAAGGGGTAGTAGAATTTCGAGGTTTGTTGCCAGATATTCAGGATAAGACCAAAATGGATTTTTTCTCTCATTGGTCTCAAGAAGTACGCAATTTTGAAGATACTATTACCCATCTGAGTGCACATCGTTCTCCTGTTTCCGGATCGTATGAGCGTAATGCGCCACGTATGCTCGGTCTAGATGGGAAAGGGGCACCAGAATGGCTGGCAAAATATCCGCAATTACTAGAAGCAGTTGGTGACTGGTATGAAAGCCACATGGATGGTTGGCGTTTATCTCTTGATATCACAGCCGGGGTCTTCCGCTGTGTGTTACGACGTGGGAATGTGGAAGTTAATCTCACCGATGCCGGTGACGGGATGCAATTGTTGTTACCGGTTGTTGTTCAACAACTCCTTCATTCCCTAAACAATTACTCTTCTTTTATCGATATCGTCGAAGAACCTGAATTGCACCTGCATCCAGCAGCCCATGCCCCTTTGGCCGACCTGTTTTTGGCAACAGCCGATCAAGGAAGGGGACAGGTAATTGTTGAAACTCATTCGGAGAACCTTCTCCTGCGTGTTCGCAGGCGTATTGCTGAAGGTGCCAATCCTGGCCTGATTGCTCTCTATTGGGTGGAAGATCGCAGCGATGGCAGCAGTTCTGCAAAGCGGATAAGCATTCTTGAAAATGGTGAAGTCGATTATTGGCCAGAAGGTGTTTTTTCGGAAACATACCATGAAGTACGAGCTCTTAGTCGTGCCGCTCGTGCCCACACGGCTGATGGGATGGATTCATGAGGATTGTATTCGCGGAAGATGTGATTCTGCAACCCGACTGTTGGCATCACCTGGACAGAATCCTTTGCAGTGTTGAAGACGGCTGGCACGAATGGAGGATAGAGGACCCAGATTTTCTAGAATACTCCGAATGGCTTAAGGGGTCACGCCCTATTTTCAGGGAACTCTTTGAAAAAGCTACTATTCAGAATGCTTACCCTGTGGCAAGCAACTTACATTCCAGAACCTGGAAAGTCTCTTGTAAATCTACCGACGACACTCTGCCTCCCCGATCCGCTGCCTGTTTTTTCACGCAACCCCTGAAGATACTTGTGGAGAATAGATATACAGACTGCTGTTTTTTAGAGGCTGTTTTGCGCCACCTTTCCTCTGAGAATTTGTCAGAATTTGTCGACCAATGCCAAGATAATCCTTGGGTATGTGATAGTGTTGGCGGCACAGGTCAACTGCCACGACTCATATCTGGTCATGCCAGAGAAATGGCAAAAAATGGATTGCCACCGCATGCCGTGGTATTGACTGATAGCGACGCTCGTTTCCCTAGCGATATCAGTGATAAGGCCAGGGAAATTGCAGAGACCTGTCAACAG
>CAYWMZ010000553.1:0-2064 GCA_964459485.1 uncultured Desulfocapsa sp.
GGCTCTGTCCCATGGCCTGGGCGGATTGCTGGCTGATCCCTGGTAGAGTAGCTTCAAGCTGGCTCAGCATTCCATGGAGACGGATCTCAACAATGCTTGCAGTAAGCTCACCTTGAAAGAGGGCAAGTATGGGCTGTTTTATATCACTTGCCACATCGAGGCGGAGCTTAGTGGCGTAGCTGTTTGTTTCCAGTGCTGCGCCAAAACCTGCGGGAATGGTGAGTGCAAAGCGCAGCTCACCATTAAGTGCATTCTGGAGCTGAGCCTGATTGCTGATGGTGAGCGGATTTTCGTGGAGCTTATCTTTTTCGCGCAGGGAGTGGATCAGATCTGCACTGCTGTTGCTGTGGTCCTGATCAATAATGCTATAGCTGATAAAGGAGATGTTCCCGGAGAAGGTGTCCTTGAGTGCCATGGACATAATAAGGATAAAGATTGCGGGCATTATAAAGAGTGCGGCCAGTGCATGCTTATCCCTGAACACCAGGCTAAACTCCTTTTTGAGCATGGCCTTAAGCATCTGGCTTTTCCCCGTGGGTCAGCTTGATAAAGAGTGATTCCAGCGAGTTGGATTGGTAACGAATCTGTTTGATGGCAATGTGCTCCCGTTCAAGGAGTTGCAGGATCTCTGCCATATGCCTGCTGTCTGGTTGCTGCACGATCAGCTCCCCGTCTTTTCCGGGCCAAATTCTGGTATGGGGGGCCGCAATCCGTTCAATCGTCCCCCTTTTCACGGCTGGAATCATAATAATTGCAGTCTTGTTGTCGCTCTCCTGGAGCATCTCCGAAAGAGTGCCCTGGCGGACTATCTGACCCTGGTCGATGATGGCTACCTCATCGCAGATCTTTTCTATCTCCTCCATATAGTGGGAGGAGTAGAGCACGGTTTTACCCTCCTCTTTGAAACTACGGATACTTGCCAGAATATCATTGCGGGATTCTGGATCAATGCCGATGGTGGGTTCATCAAAGTAGAGAATATCTGGATTATTCAGCAAGCCGATGGCAATATTGAGACGTCGTTTCTGCCCGCCGGAAAGGGTTTCTGCCTTCTGCTGCAAGAGTGTTTCAAGGTGGTTTACTGTAATGGCCGAATCGATATTGTTTTTTTTCTGTGCGGCCTCAAGATGTTGGATACCCGCAAAGAAGTGCAGGTTCTCAATGACCGTCAGTTGCTCGTAGAGGGCAAGGGACTGAGGGATAAAGGCGCAGCGTCTGCGGATTTTCCGGAGATTTTGATGCAGGGGCAGGCCGAATATCTCAACTTCTCCCTCCTGATAACGGGTCAGCCCGTTGAGGATGGAGATGAGGGTGGTTTTGCCGGCCCCGTTGGGGCCTAAGATACCAAAGATCAGGCCCTTGCCCACACACATATCTATGCCGCGCAGGGCATGTTGCTTGCCATAATATTTGTGGAGGTTTGTGATGGCGATCATCCGCTAGCCACAATCCATGGAGAGAAGTTCTTTATAGAGCTCGGCCTCTGCGTCGGCCACTGTGTTGAGTTTGTCATGGAGGGGAGCAAAGTCGATTATCCCTTTTTTCCGGGGACGGATGGCAGTGACCGCCAGCAGGGCAAATTCCCGCCACTGGTCCCCAACCGCTGTCATCATTTTGGAGCATTTCTGAAGGCCCATGTTGCCAAGGAGTATTCCTGATTCCTGAAGAAAAGAGGCGTAGATAAAACGGAAACCGGCACCACCCGTGCCGATCTCTTCCTGCATTCGTACGATATGGCCCAGAAAGAGTTTTGCCCACCTGGGATCCTTCTTCTCAAGCCTGGCTATTGCCTTGGCCAGGGCGCGGATACCACGGATTCCGGCAATGGGAACCGGTGTTTTGAGCATGGTTTTGGCATTTTTGCGAATGGCCTTTGGGATAACTACTCCATAATCGATGTTCTGTGGGATCTGACTGGGATAGTAGAGCAGTCCCTTGGGGGCTCCTTTTATTCCATTAGAAGAAATATAAAGTGAAACTTGGTCATCATTATCATTAAGTGGGTATCCTAAATTTTTGGGTACAGACCATAAACTATCCTTTACTATTTCAGATTTGAAAATA
>CAYWMZ010000554.1:0-2062 GCA_964459485.1 uncultured Desulfocapsa sp.
ATTTTCAGGGTTTCGGATTCCAGGCATACTTAAATAAACCCTTTCAGGTTGATGAATTAAAGGCCAAGGTGGCCGAACTCATTGCATCATAAATTGCCATCCAAAGGTATAGAACGATATCCTCCCACCCTTGGTAACCTGTAACTATTCAGCGTATCCCTTAAAATACGGATAAACTCTGTTCTGTAACTGTTCAGAAGTGCACAGGTTCGTTCAGGATGGCCGCCATAGGGTACAATTTTGTACATGAGGCATCCAGACCGGACGAAAATGAGTGCTGCTGAATAGTTACCTTGTAAGTAAGAATCATTGAAATAAAGCATGGGCTGATACATGATCCAACATAATGATCTCTTTCGGTATTGTCGTTCCGATGAGAGCCGGTTTGATGCCAGGCAACTGGAACAGATTATATACAGTGCAGACCTCTACCTTGCACAACGGGGTTTTTCCGGATTTTTCATCATTCCTCTCCTCTATTTTATCACCGGATATACTTCAACTTTTTCCAGGGATTACCCTACCCTTTTCTATGGCATTGGCATCGTAATGGTGCTGGCCAGTGTTTGCAGGGTCTATGTGGCCCTCCGTTTGAAATCCCCCAAAACACCAGCCAGGGTACTGTGGCAGAAGTGTTATTTTTTTTCCTCCCTCACCACCGGACTGTGCTGGAGCCTGCTGGCCGCCTTTTTTCTTCATTATTATGGGGTTTCCTGGGAAGTTGTTGTGGTGCTCTATATCACGGCAGGGATTGCCGGTGGGTCTGTTTCCAGTTATTCCAACTGGTTACGTCTTAACCAGATCTATCTGTTGGCCATCTTTGGTCCCTTGATTGTTGTTAGCATCATCTTTTCGGAAGAAAATATTATGGTAGTGGGGGTTCTTTCTGCAATTTCCCTGGTTTACAACCTGGGGCAGGTAAAAATCGGCAACCGTGTCTACTGGAATTCTTTAATCAATCTCTATCTTTTGAAAAATGAGGTGACGGCCCATACCCAGTCCCAAATAGTTCTGCAACAGGAGCGTGATGCCTTTATGACGGGTCCTGTAATGCTTTTTACCTGGCGGCACAGTGAAGACTGGCCCGTTGAGCATGTCTCCGAGAATGTCTTTGAGATCCTGGGCTATACGGCCCGGGAATTTATTGACGGAACGGTACGATATGCTGACATAGTCCATCCTGACGATCTGCAACGAGTCCTTGGTGAACTGGAAGGCAGCTTTGAGGAGCCAGGAAATTGTTACACCCACAGGCCCTATCGCCTCATCGGTCGTGGAGGGAAGGTGGTGTGGGTATTGGATAGCACCATGCTGGTGCGTAATGATGATAATGAAATTACTCATTATAACGGCTACCTTATCGATGTAACGACCACGGTGGAGATGGAAGAGGAGATAGCCGATACCCGCAAACGCCTCCAGGCTATTACAGAAAACGTACCAGGGGTGATCTTTCAATATTTTGTGCGTAATACCGGGGAGATTGGGGTAAATTATACCAGCCCGAAGTTGTTTGATATCTTCGGAATGGAAGCAGTGGACGATCCCTTTCTCCAATACCAGGCCTTTGTAAAAAATATCCACAGAGATGATCGCAAGTCCTGGCACGATTCTGTACAGGAATCTGTGGAAAAACAGCTTCCATGGAAGTGGATGGGCCGCTATGTGAAAGAGTCTGGAGAGTGTGCTTGGTTTGAAGGACAGGCGACGGTGAGCAGTAGGAAAGAAGAAGTCATTTTTGATGGTATACTCATTGATATAACAGGTGTGAAGATACTAGAAGAGCAAAAGGCAAAGACAGAGATTCAGCTGCACCGGGCCCAGAAGATGGAGGCCATTGGGATGATGGCTGGCGGGGTTGCCCACGATCTTAACAATATTTTATCCGGTATCGTCAGTTATCCTGACCTGCTCCTACTGGGGCTCCCTGAAGACAGCAAACTCAGAAAACCCGTAGCAGCTATTCGTGAATCAGGTAAGCGGGCCGCAACGGTGGTGGCCGATCTGCTCACCGTGGCCAGGGGAGCCGCAAGTGTGCGAGAGCCCCATGATATAAATAACC
>CAYWMZ010000555.1:0-2053 GCA_964459485.1 uncultured Desulfocapsa sp.
ATTGCCAGGGGCTATAAAAAACTCCGATTTTTTGTACAGGCCGACTGCCTCACCATGGCCACCCAGGAGGAGATGGTGGCCAAGATGGCTGCGGCAGGTTTCTGCTCGGTGTTTCTGGGGATAGAAAATGGTTCCAAAAAGAATCTCAGTGCTGCAGGCAAGGGTGATATCGTGGCCGCCTCCAAAAAGGCCATTACCAATTGTCATCGACATGGAATGATGGTTATTGGCGGACTGATCTTTGGCTTCCCCGATGATGATGTGCAATCAATTGGTGAAAACTATGAGTTTTTTAAAGAGATTGGAGCGGATGCTGCTTACTGTCAGATTATCACTCCTTATCCCAAAACCGGGATGCGTGACAAGCTCTTAAGTGACGGTCTGATAACAAATAAAACAAACTACAAGAAATATAATGGACTTTGGGCTAATGTCCGAACCAGGCATCTCAGCCCGGAGGAATTACAGTACCATTTCTGGTATCAGCGGCAACGGGTGTTGGGCTGGTGGACGCCCCCCGAATCTGCCCGAAAACAGGGGCAGCTCTGGATAGGGATCTGGCGTTTTCTCATGAAGCCCTTTCTCAAAATCCACTATTGGCGGGTTATGAAGAAGTATGGATGGCAGGGACGTTTTAGGCGTGAGCTTGAGCGCCTGGAGCGCATGAATACATTTGAAGATTTAAGGAATTACTAAAAAAATAATACAATTATGCAGTTATATAATCTTGAATTTACAGAAGAAGAGATAAAAGAAGCGGTGGCCCAGGACAAGCTCCTGTCCATGGAGATCGAGTTCAGTCGTATATGCAATTTTCGCTGTTCCTACTGTTATGTACCTGAGAAAAAAGAGTGCAAGGATGAGCTGAGCCGGGAAGAGATCAAGGACGTCATTCTTCAGGCCAAAGCACTTGGAGCCAGGAAGATCATTGTCCTGGGCGGGGAACCCAGCATCTATCCCCACCTCTCGGAGATGCTGCGCTTTCTCGATACACACGGTTTTGAAGTGGAGATGTTCACCAATGGAACCGGTGTGGACGCATCCATGGCAAAGCTTTTGGCAGAACTTAAAGTTCGGGTGGTCTTGAAACTAAACTCCAGAATCCCGGAAGTTCAGGACAAACTTGCCGGGAGGACAGGGGCCTATGATACCATCCAGAACGCCTTTGCCAATTTAAAGGCTGCTGGCTATCCGTCTGAGGAGTTGTTTCTGGCCCTCTCCACGGTGATCTGTCAGCCAAACTTTGATGAACTGGAAGATATGTGGCAATGGGTGCGGGATCAGAAGATGGAACCCTACTTTGAGGTGATTACCCCCCAGGCCAATGCCATAGAAAATAGCTACCTCAGCGTTGATTCCGAAAAGCTCAAAAATCTGTTTGCCAGGCTCTCAGCCATTGATCAGGAAAAATATGGTCGTAACTGGGAGCCCCAGCCCCCCTTGGTTGGCAATAGGTGTATGCGACATCAGGTCTCCTGCCTGCTCACGGCAACGGGATATGTGAATCCCTGTGTGGGGGTGACCATTCCCCTTGGAAATATTCGGGAAAATCCCCTGGCGACTATTCTTTCAGCGGCAATGATGTTGCGGTACAGCCTAGGACTTGCCAAAGCCGCCGACAACATAGAGCAGGCCGTTGATAGGGTGCTTGAAGAAGGGGTAAGAACCCGAGATCTGATTAACGATCCTTCCCAGGCGTACGTAACAACTGATGAAATGACTCGGTTGGTCATCGAAAATTTGGAGTGAGTGTGAATAATAAAAAAAATGTTGCGATAGTGGGGGCCACAGGTGCGGTAGGCGAAGCCATGCTTTCGATACTGGCCGAGCGCAAATTTCCCGTTGCCGAGCTAGCCCTACTTGCCAGTGAAAATTCTGAGGGTAAACGCCTCGAGTTTAATGGCAAGCACATTGCTGTCCAGCGTCTAGACCAATTTGATTTCTCCAACACCGATATTGCCTTGTTTTCTGCTGGTGGTGCCGTGTCAGAAAAATATGCCCCGATTGCTGCGTCCCAGGGCTGTGTGGTGATCGATAACACTTCACATTTTCG
>CAYWMZ010000556.1:0-2049 GCA_964459485.1 uncultured Desulfocapsa sp.
GCTCACATAAAGCGACCCGCCCCATCTATCCCTGAAAGAGTTGGGCCTCTATGTGGACTATCTGCGCAAAGAGATAGAGAACTATCCGGCGGGGCTTGCGGTGAACAATGCCTCGTTTCTCGGCGGTATGAGGGAGAACCTTTTAAAGGGGATTGAATACTATCAGGGCATTTCCAGCCAGCTTGCCGAAGATTCACAAAGGAAATTCCTGGGCGGCCTGGAAGTCATGGCCAAGGCCCTGGAGCCGTTGTTTCTCGAAAAATCTGAGGTGTAGTAATACCTTATTTCCTTCGCTTGACCCAGACGCTTTTCGTCCTGGAGACCGTCTGGGGCTCTTTTACCGGTTCTACTTTCTCAGGCCTTTTCTTGTACAGGGAGAGGCCTTGCAGAAAGTGGCGCAGAAACTGATCCCCACACTGCTGATAATGCTTGTGCGTTTTTCGTCTGAAAAAGGCGGAGAGCTCTGGCTTTGAAATGGGTGTCCCTGAGAGCTTGAACACCTCCAGCATATCCGTGTCCTGATAGGAGAGAGCAATACGAATCTTGCGTAGTATATCGTTATTGGTCAATATCTCAGGTGGCTGAACTGACTTCTTGAGTGTACCCCGGTAGCGAATAATCAAACCATCCAGAAAAGCGTTCAGGAGTGACTGGGAACAGAGCACAAAGCCCGGTTCTTCCTCTTTCCTGAGTAGAGTATGGAGTTTGATCTCTTGCTCCCCGGGGCTTGCTGCCTGAAAGATCTGGAGCATCTCCTGATCTTTCAGGTCAAGGCTGTAGCGGATCTTACGGAGGACGTCGTTAGCTAGCATCGGCGCCTTAAGCCTCCTTCTCTTCTTTCCAGTCCGGGCGCAGATAGAGCTCGGTGAGCTGTTTTCTGGAGACCCCTGCCGGTGCCTCGGTGAGGGGACAGGTGGCACGCTGAGTCTTCGGGAAGGCGATGACGTCACGGATGGAACTGGAGCCGGTGATGATCATCAGCAGACGATCAAGTCCAAAGGCCAGTCCTCCATGGGGCGGTGCACCAAGCTCGAGAGCCCGGAGCAGGAAGCCAAACTTGTCATTGGCCTCTTCCTCATCAATACTCAGGGCCTGTAAGACCTTTGCCTGCACATCACGCTGGTGGATACGGATGGATCCACCGCCAATCTCGGTACCATTTAGAACCAGATCATAGGCTTGGCTGTAAACAGAGCCGGGATCACTTTCCAGTTTATCCAGATCTTCATCCTTGGGAGCGGTGAAGGGATGGTGCAGGGCCTGGAAGCGTTTTTTGTTGTCATCGTATTCCATAAGCGGGAAATCGGTGACCCACACAAAGTTAAAATTGCTCTTATCCAGAAGTTCCAGGCGGCGTGCGAGTTCTACCCGCAACTCACCCAGGACCGGGAATACCACGGAGGGTTTGTCAGCACCAAAGAAGAGCAGATCGCCCTCTTTAGCGTCCAGGGCTGTGGTCATGGCGGCACGTTCTTCGTCACTGAAGAATTTGGCAATGGGCGACTGCCATTCACCATCCGCCTTCATCTTGACCCAGGCCAGACCCTTGGCACCAAACTGGGCCACATATTCGGTAAGATTGTCCAGATCCTTGCGTGAAAAGCTGGCACAGCCCTTGGCATTAATAGCCCGCACTGTTCCATCACCATCGGCGATGGAGCGGAACACCTTGAAGGAGCAGGTCTTGGCAATTTCGGTGAGGTCGACTAGTTCAAATCCAAAACGGGTGTCAGGGCGATCGGTGCCAAAACGCTCCATGGCCTCGTCGTAGCTGATGCGGTGAAAGGGCGGGGCAACATCGATTGCGAGAGTGTCCTGGAACAGTTTGGCGATCATCCCCTCGGTAATCTCTATGATCTGCTCTTCGGTCATAAAGGAGAGCTCCATATCGATCTGGGTGAATTCAGGCTGGCGGTCGGCCCGTAGATCTTCATCACGGAAACACTTCACAATTTGATAGTACCTGTCCATCCCGGCGATCATCAGCAACTGTTTAAAGAGCTGGGGCGACTGGGGCAGGGCGTAGAACTTTCCTGCATTGACCCGGCT
>CAYWMZ010000557.1:0-2049 GCA_964459485.1 uncultured Desulfocapsa sp.
AGCACTCTCACTGACTCCAAGGTTTCTGGCAGCTTCAGTTATCTTGTAACCCTTCTTAGTTACGAGATTAACAGCTTCCAATTTGAATTCTTTGGGGTAATGCCTTTTCTTCTTTTTCTCCATCTGAACACCTCTGTTTTACGGAACATAATCCGCAAGCTTTTAGTGCCCATCTTTATTGTACCACTCCACATGACTGAAGAGTGTGATGAATTTGAAGCACCTCCCCCCGACAACTTTCTGCCCCTATATCCTGCAAATTCTTTTCACAAGTCCTGAAATGACGTATAATAGGCCATGTATAAGATACTTAAAAGCAATAGCCCTCAAAAATTGGAGTTTGAGGTTCTCAAATATCTACGAAACGGCTGGAGTGTCGTGGGCGGGGTCACAGTATCGGGTGATTCGATGTTTTATCAGGCAATTATCAACTCTATGAAGTTACAACTTCATAGCAAAAAGCAGGTACCTGGGAGAAAATAGTCACGATTGATCGCCCGCTACAATTGCCTCACTATTATTGCAAAACCAACAGATTCAAGCACCCAATCAAAAAACCCAGTAAAGCCCCGAAGAGGTTGATATACTTAAACTGCTCCTCCATTATGGACAAGAGCAGCCTCTCAAGACGCATCAGATCAAGGGAATTCACCTTCTCCTTTACGATCTGCTGAATATTTAAAGAGTCCACCAGCCCCGGAACCTCCGCTGCCAGCATCGTAGATGACATGCGCCGCAATGAATGGTAGATTCCCTCCCTCACTCCTGCCGGCAGAAGTCGCGAAATCTTACCCAGCCGCTGGGCCAGCAACCTCTCAAGCAGACTCACCACCATACTGTTGAGGGTTCTTTTGGTTTTTTCAGAGCTAAGAAGAGCAAAGACCTCGCCTTTCAGCCATTTTCGCCCCCGGTTCAGTCCATCGTCTCCCATAAGGTCAAAGAGGACTTCCCCAAGGGGAAGCCTTCCGCCATCAATATGGGTCTCAACGTTATCCCGAACCATTGAAGCAAAGGCTGCGGTAGTTTCCGGTTCCTGTAACAGAGAACTAAGCTGGCTGCTAAGTTTTTTGCAAAAACCCTCCACCATATCATCATTGTCTTCTCCGACCATTTGAGCCAGGGGGACAGCAAGCAGTTGCTGACTGCGTTCTCGCAGAATCTTGGATACCCGACCCTGCACCTCATCATTCTGGAGCCAAGTGACGATATCATCCTCTTTCTCCACCAGGTATTCACGCACCTTCGTTTCAACAACTTCGGGAGTCAAAAAACCACTGGCCAGTGCGGCCATGGGTCCCATTCCTGCCACGAATGAATCAACCCCCAGTCGTACTCCGGTCACAATCCGATCCCGTATCTCAGGTTCTGCTATAATGTCTGCAAGTTTTGCAAGAAGGAGCGGGGTCTGGCTCTCAATGCTTGCCACCAACAACTCCTGCATGGAGGCCGGGAGGATATCTTTCAGGCTTTTTTCCTGTTGCAGGGCAGCATACACCTTCTGTTGCACAAAACCATCCACCCACTCCTCCATGGCAGGGCTGGCAAACATCCGTCCCAGACTCTTCTTCAGGAATCCATAGGCAGTCTCCCGATCTGCTCCGGGTAAAAAGGTCTGGAGGTCAGTGGCCAGAAGCCTGTCAAACTGCTCATCAATGGAGTCTTCTAAAATATCTTTAAAGGATTCTGAAGCGATAAAGGTATGGATACCCTTCTGAGATTGATCTCCAATGGCCTGAACAGCCACCTGGTAATAACTCTGATATTTATCGGGTACAATTTCGGCAACAGAACCAAGATCTTTTTGAAGAAGTTTTTCCCCCCTGTTTTCGATAAGGTCATAGAGGGTCTCTTGAAAACTCTCCTTCTCCAGAGCATTGCTTATTTCAGTACTGGTAAGGAGGTGACTGCCCACCATCTCTCCGATATTCACGGCAAGTTCGGCACGTTTAGAAGGGATAACCCCCGGTGTCATGGGGATACGAATCCCGAGGAAATGCTTTGCGGTAAGGGGTCGAAACAGCATCTTGATGGCCACCTTATTGGTGAGAT
>CAYWMZ010000558.1:0-2048 GCA_964459485.1 uncultured Desulfocapsa sp.
AGGGCTGAACGAATACCGTCAACAGTACTGTTCTTGTCACGATACATCAGACAAACTTTATTATATTCCATGGGAACCCCCTATAAACTTAAGTAACAATCAAAATCTTCAATGATAATTCCATGTTGGGCTTGAGTAGCCATCTTATTGGCCTCAAGTCCCTCTGGAACGTCATTGATGTCATATCCCATGTTTTTGTAACTATCTACGCAAATGGAAACATCATCGGCGATTTTGCAAAGTTCGGGAAAACCGGCTTCTTTTTTTGCATTATGAGTGGCATCCCAAGTGAAAAATACTTTTACATTGGATCCTTTGGCTTTGGCAGCTTTTGTTATACCCATGACGTGTTCAAACTGATCAGGGTTGGTAACAAAAATTCCGAGACTTTTAGACATACTATCCTCCAGGAAATTAGAGTAAGGGGAAAGAGTTGTAAATTACAAAATTAAAAAAAAAGGTATAAATCAACCTTTTTTAACGAAAAAGCTGATGTAACCAGACTGCTCTTTCTCGCCAAGATACTCATGTCCTGCGCGGCTACACCAGCCTGGGAGATCATTTCTGGAACCGGGATCGGTACCATCAATTTGAAGAACTTCGCCGGATGCGAGTTTACCGATCTCTTTTTTGGTGCGAAGAAGAGGCATGGGGCAGCTCAGTCCTTTTGCATCAAGTGTGGCAGTTACAGCAATTCCGTCTTCGGCAACTTTTAAATCACTCATCTTATTTTCCTCTTAGAAATAATGTATCGGTAGACTGATAAACATAAATGTTTTATTAGTCTGAAGAATCACCACTCAGTGCCCATCCTGAACACTGAAAATTCGATAAACAGACCTATACTTTAGGTATAAGATTATGTCAAGACCAAAATGAATGGGTATTCAAGTGAAGCTTTCTATTTATCGTACTAATATAACGTGTTTATTTCTTGGCCATTGTGGTATAAAATCTACTGGATATTCCTTAGAAGCTTGACAAAATGTGTGGGCAAGAGTAAAGAAAAGTTTCAATTAAGTAACAAAGCGTTATCAATTATGGGAGGAGGAATAGTATGAGTGAAGAAAGTGTGATGGTTAGTAAGGTGAAATCCCTATACAAAACCTGTTGTCAATCAGAGTGGAACCCCACGGTAGTTGGTGCCTTGGTGGCCTTTCTCTCCGTTATGATTATGGCCTGGTGGCGTCCATGGGGAGCTGTTGGTGCCATTCGTAACTGGGGAGATTGGATAATTTATGGTTTAAATACCGTAGTTGGCGCTGAAAATGGTATACTTGGTTTTTATGATGAGGCTCCTAGGAGTATCTTTGAGAGTTCCGGTTCTGTCATCGGTATTGGTTTTATCGCCGGTGCTTTTATTTCAGCCTGTCTTGGTAAGGATTTTGCCCTGCGTATTCCCCCTTATCGTGAGATGGTGAAGGCCGTTATTGCTGGTACCTTAATGGGTATTGGTTCCACCCTTGCCGGTGGTTGTAATGTGGGTGGTATGTACAATGCCATCGGTAACCTTGCTGCTAATGGGTTCACTATGTGGATCGGTCTGGTGGCTGGTGTTCTTCTTGGACTTAAACTGCTCTATATGGAGATGGAATATATCAGCTGGGGTGATGGAGGATCTGGCACCATCAACTTTCCCAAGATTTTACAGAATATTCTTGCCATTGCGGCGATTACTGCCCTTATATGGGGAGCATATACCTATGCAGGCAATGAAGACAGTGACTACATTGCCTCCCTTGGTGGCATTATCATGATAGCAGCTGGTCTTGGTTACACTATGCATCGTGGTCGCTGGTGTATGGTTCAGGGTTTTCGTGAGCCCCATATGACTGGTGATTGTAGCATGGCCAAATCTGTTGCACTCTCCATTCTGCTGGTTGCCATTGGTGGTGTTGTTCTCAAATATGCTGTTCCTATAGCCCATGGTGGAGAGTCTGTTCTTGATCCCCGTAACTATGTTCGTGGTACCTTTGGCTGGGGCTCCATCGTTGGTGGTTTTATCTTTGGACTTGGTGCCATGCTTGCCGGTGGTTGTGGTTCTGGTA
>CAYWMZ010000559.1:0-2039 GCA_964459485.1 uncultured Desulfocapsa sp.
TGGTTTCCAGTGAGGGGACTTGTGCTGCGTATTATCGATATGGTACGGGTTGAGGAAAGGAAAGAGTTCTTTTTAAAGAAGGGGTGCTTGTGGGGTGGATTCATGGGCTGCTTTTATCCGCTGAATACGCTCCTAAAAGCAGCCCATGAATCCTCATGTTGAACGAGGATACTGTTTCCTGGTTGAGAAGGGCAATTTAAGAGTGAGTACTGAGTTCCTGTTTGGGGTATTTGCTGGCAAACAATCCACAGCGTAGCGAGGACGTTTGCAGGAGATACCCCAAACAGGAACGGGTTGAGTTATAATAAGAAAAAAACCGTAAGGGAAATATGACAAGCACTAAAACAATCCTCCTTGATCACGGCAGCGGCGGAATCGCCAGTCAGGATCTGATCTCGGGAATGTTCTTAAAGTATCTTGATAATGAAGTTCTGGCCTCTCTCGAAGACAGCGCAGTGATGCCAAATCATCCAGGAAAACTGGCGTTTAGCACAGACAGTTATGTGGTGGATCCCATCTTTTTTCCGGGAGGTGATATCGGGACTCTGGCCGTCCATGGAACCATTAATGATCTTGCCATGCGTGGCGCACGCCCCATTTGTCTGAGTCTTGGGTTGATCCTTGAGGAAGGCCTGAGTCTGGATGATTTGGAGCGGGTTATAGCCTCAATTGCCCGCTGTTCAAAAGAGGCGGATGTCCCCATTGTTACCGGAGATACCAAGGTGGTGCCAAGGGGGAAATGTGATAAGATATTTATCAATACCTCAGGGATAGGGATTGTAGCCGATGGTGTGGAGATCTCTTCACGACAGCCTTGCGAGGGGGATGCTGTTATCCTCTCCGGGTTCATGGGAGATCACGGTATTACCATTATGAGCCGGCGGGCCGGACTGACTCTGGAAGGGAATCTTACCTCCGATTCTGCCGCTCTGCACGGGCTTGTGGCCCAGCTCCTCACGCAACTGCCACGGGGGAGTCTTCACACCCTGCGTGATCCAACCCGGGGCGGGGTGGCCACATCCTTAAATGAGATTGCAGCAGCCGCAGGTCTTGCCGTTACCATTGATGACACCTCTATTCCGGTACGACCTGAAGTCCGGGCAGCCTGTGAAATAATGGGACTGGATCCCCTCTATCTTGCCAATGAGGGAAAGTGTCTGGTGCTGGTGGCAGCCGATCAGGCAGAACCTGCCCTGGAGCTGATGCGCTCGACCTCTGTTGCACAGGATGCTGCCATTATAGGAAGGATGCAGGCTGGCAAGGGCGGCCAGGTCGTACTGCGCACAGCCATTGGGGGGACACGAATCATCACGCCCCTCCACGGTGAACCCCTGCCCCGAATCTGTTAAGGATAAAACGATATGGAAAAAGAACAAAAAGGAGCTGGTATTCTGGGGATTGGCAATCTCCTGCTTTCCGATGAGAGTTTTGGGGTGCATGTTGTGGAGTATCTGGAAGAGCACTACACCTTCCCTGACTCGGTTACTGTTCTCGATGGTGGAACTGCCGGGATCTACATGGCGCCCTTTCTGGAGGATCATGATCCCATCTTTGTGGTGGATATCGTAAGTCTGGACGATGCAGCACCTGGGAGTCTCTACACATTTACCGCAGAGGATGCCAGAAATGGTGTTATGCAGCCCCGGATGTCACCCCATCAGCTGGGTATCCTGGAGATCCTTGATATCTGTAAACTGCGTGGCATAGAAGCTGATTGTGTGGAATTTTACTGTGTGGTTCCGGGGAGTCTTGCCACGGGGCTTGAGATGTCTGAACTAGTGGCTTCCCAGGTGGAAAGAGTTGGGGATTTGTTGGTGCAGCGTTTGCAAAAAATGGGTCATACCATTTCCCTGGCAAAGAAAGAACATGCATGAGATGTCCCTGGTTCAGGGATTGCTCGGCCAGTTGCACTCCCTTGCTGCCGAACATAAGAAAGAAAAGGTCATAAGTGTCTGTATGGAGATAGGCCCCCTTGCCGGGGTTGTTATTGATTCTTTTCAGTTCGGTTTTGATATCCTGTCCAAGGAGGATGCCCTGAC
>CAYWMZ010000560.1:0-2038 GCA_964459485.1 uncultured Desulfocapsa sp.
AAACGCGACTTTATGGCCCTTGTGGAAAATAACAAGGCCATAAAAGTCCTGCTCGCTGATATGCATGGGGCCGTGGACAGGGTGGAACCTACCATTGCTCAGATCATGAATGAGGCGGAAAGGAACAGCCTTGCCAGACAAAAAACGACCAAGGACAATGCCAATAGAACCATACGGGTCATGGCCATTTGTTCAGCCATAACTCTTCTGGTTCTGAGCCTTGCCGTTATTATGGTGATACGGAATATTGTTGCGGCCATCAGGGACAGTGCCACCCTGGCCAAGAAGATAGCCGCTGGTGACCTTACTGCAAGTCTTGAGAGCAAGAATCAGGATGAGACTGGAAGTCTGATCAGTTCCATGAACCATATGACTCAAAAACTCCGGGGGGTCTTTGTGGAAATTGCTTCAAATGCGCAATTTCTCGACAAATCATCGGGCCAACTGTCAATTGCCGCAGAAGATATGTCACAGGGTTCTAGACAGGCCTCCGACACTGCTGGCAGTGTGGCCGCAGCCACCGAAAAGATGAGTTCTAATATGAATTCGGTGGCTGCCGCAAGTGAACAGGCCTCCACCAACGTCAGCCTGGTTGCCTCTGCCTCCGATGAGATGGCAGCCACGGTTCGGGAGATTGCTGAGAATTCAGAGAGGGCCAGAACCATTACCACCGAGGCCGTTACCCTGGCCGGGAACTCCACCATTAAGGTGGATCAGTTGGGAAGCGATGCCAATGAGATCAGCAAGGTGACCCAGGTGATCACGGAGATATCAGAGCAGACCAATCTTCTGGCTTTAAACGCAACCATTGAGGCGGCCCGGGCAGGTGAGGCAGGTAAGGGCTTTGCCGTGGTTGCCAATGAGATCAAAGAGTTGGCACGGCAGACTGCCGCTGCCACCCAGGAGATCAAGGAAAAGATCGATGCTATTCAGAGTTCAACTGGAGAGACTGTTCAGGAGATCAGGCAGATTACCGAGGTTATAACCAATACCAACGATATTGTGGCAACCATTGCCACAGCAGTGGAAGAACAGACCGTAACCACTGATGAGATTGCCACCAATGTCTCTCAGGCGGCACAGGGGATTGCTGAAGTTAATGAGAATGTGGCTCAGAGTTCTGCTGTGGCCGCTGAAGTGGCTCAGGATATTTCTGGTGTAAGCAAGATTGCAGGGCAGATCAATGAGTCAAGTTCCACGGTGAGCAGCAGTGCCAGGAGTTTGGCCGAATTGGCGGAGAATTTAAGCGCCATCGTGGAGTCGTTTAAGACCGACAAAAGTTAAACTGTTCAGTATCTGTTTCCCACAGGAGTCCTGCACTCCTGTGGGCTGCTTGAGGCTCGGCTCTGCTCTTTTTATAGCTCTGCCACAACTCTTCTTTGATATTCTTGAAGTTTGACTGCTGGTATCTCCACCAGAGTCCTCTCCGAAACCAGTTGGAAGTGTTCGGCCGGGATCGTCGGGAAAAAGGTGTCGCCTTCATATTCTCTGTCAAGGACGGAGAGCAGAATGGTGTCGGCCGTGTCCATGGCCTCTTTAAAGAGGCCGTACCCCCCGATTATAAAGACTTTTTCATGGCCTTCGCAACTGGCAATTCCTGCCTTGAGGTCAATAGCCATCCGGCACCCCTGGATAGCAGATGCAGGGTCACGGCTCAGAACCACGTTGAATCGATTCGGTAGGGGGTGGGCTATGGATTCGTAGGTTTTTCGGCCCATAATAACAGCGTGTCTCATGGTGCGATGTTTGAAAAAATGGATCTCTTCGGGGATATGCCATGGGATTTGGTTGTTGTGCCCTATGACTCTGTTTTTGGCCATGGCCGCAATGAGGATAAGTTCCATGTGAAATATGAACTCTTTTTTATGGAAAAATGGAAAAAAGAAGAGGAAATGGAGTTTTTCCTGTATTTTACCTGTGATTTTGTACTAGACTTCACTAATATACTCGTTTTGTTTTCTTCTCACCGTATTTTTTATGCTAGCGTTTAAGGATGTGGAGGCTGTACATGAAGATAGATTGTCCCCATTGCGGGGTG
>CAYWMZ010000561.1:0-2017 GCA_964459485.1 uncultured Desulfocapsa sp.
TACCAAGGGTATGGAAGGGCTCAGGGTTGGGGTACCCGATGAGTATTTTGGGGACGGACTTGATACTGAAGTTGCCGCAGTGGTCAAAAATGGGATCGAGGTCTTAAGGGAGAGTGGTGCTGAGGTGGTACAGGTTTCCCTGCCCCATACTGAATACTGTGTCGCTGTCTATTATCTCATAGCCTCAGCTGAGGCCAGTTCCAATCTGGCCCGTTATGACGGGGTGGTCTATGGGTACCGGGAGCAGGACGCCGATTCTCTAATTGATATGTACAAGGAGACCCGTACTGCTGCATTTGGTGATGAGGTGAAACGCCGTATATTGATTGGCACCTATGCCCTCTCCTCCGGCTATTACGATGCCTATTATAAAAAGGCCTCTCAAGTGCGTAGTCTGATCCTTGATGATTTTAAAAAGGCCTACAAATCCTGCGATGTGATTATTTCGCCGGTAACCCCTACTCCTGCCTGGAAACGTGGTGTTCATGCGGACAATCCTCTGGCTCTGTATCTCTCTGATATTTTAACCATATCTGCTAACCTTGCCGGTATTCCCGGGATCTCTGTTCCGGGTGGTTTCAGTACAGATGGGCTACCCATTGGGATTCAGCTTCAGGGCCCGCATTTTCGTGAAGACTCACTACTGAAGGCTGCCTATAATTTGGAGCTGGCAACGGGCCTGGCTAACAGGTGTCCTGAGATTGCCTGAAAGGCTGTACTTTGCTGATCCATTTTGAAATTTACAGTGTGAAAAGGATTGAACGGTGAACACCATGGTTTTTCTACTCAACGGAGACTAAAACAGTGAAAGCGAAGGTTCCAGAACATATCAGATCCATAGTTCCATATCCTCCAGGAAAACCAATTGAAGAGCTGGAGCGTGAGTATGGGGTCACTGACTCTATTAAGCTTGCCTCTAATGAAAATGCCTGGGGCTCATCTCCCAAAGCTATTCAGGCTATTCGTGACCAGCTTGGTAAGCTTAATCGTTATCCTGATGGTTCAAATTATTATCTAGTTCAGACTCTGGCCGAGAAGCTGGGCTTCTCAGCAGATGAGATTGTTATTGGAAATGGTTCCGATGATATCATAGAGTTTCTGGTTAAGGCCTATGTGGAGAGCGGTGATGAGGTGATCACCAGCCACCCGTCTTTTCTTATGTATCAGAAGGTGGTACAGGTTCGGGGAGGGGTTAATCTGGTCTTTCCTTTAAAGGGGATGCAGCATGATCTTGATGCCATCCTTGGGGCGATCACCGAGAAAACCCGTCTTATCTTCCTCGATAATCCCAACAATCCAACGGCTACAGCAATCCCTCCTGGCGATCTCTACGCCTTTCTTAGTAAGGTGCCGGAAAGTGTTATAGTCGTGCTGGATGAGGCCTACAGGGATTTTATGGATCTTGAGATACAGGTGGATATCTATTCCCTTATTCAGAATTCCAAAGGACGTTGCGGGGTTGTGGCCCTGCGTACCTTTTCTAAGGCTTACGGGCTGGCCGGTATTCGGGTTGGCTATGGACTAATGAGTGCTGAAATTGCTGGATATCTACACCGGGTGCGGCAACCTTTTAATGTCAATCAACTGGCTCAGGTGGCAGCTGTTGCGGCTCTCAAAGATACTGAATTTTACGAACACACCCTGAAAGAAACCCGTGAGGGAATGGCATGGCTCAAAAAAGAGGTGGAGAAACTGGGCTGTAGAACCTATTCTTCCCAGACTAATTTTTTCCTGATTGATGTCAAGGGAGATGCCACGGTACTTTACGAAGAAATGCTACATAAAGGCGTTATTATACGATCCATGAAGGCCTATGGGTATAGCAATGTGATTCGAGTGACGGTTGGCACCACAGACGAAAATTATCGTTTTGTAGCCACCCTTGGAGAGTGTCTGGACAGGCTCGCTTATGTCGCATAGGGATCTCGTGAAACAGGAAATTGTGACTATAGACGGCCCCTCAGGCGTTGGAAAATCCACCATCAGCAGGAAGATTGCGGCGGCTTTGTCTTACACC
>CAYWMZ010000562.1:0-2016 GCA_964459485.1 uncultured Desulfocapsa sp.
ACCGCATAGCGGTCGTTTTCAATCCATTGTTCAAGAAGCCCGGTGGTGTAACTGGGCATGGAGTTTGACAGGAGTTTATCGCGTTTCGCCATTCCTGGAAAATATTTTTTTAAATTCCAGCACGATACATGCCGTTTCTCCGTAAGACCCTCCGCATTTTCTGGTTTTTCCGTAGAAAAAATATAAAAAATCAAGATGATATACTTTTTTTTCTTGCATATGTAGGACCCTACTGTTATCTTGCAGGCATGGCTCATTTGCACAAGAAGATAAAAAAAGGAAGACCCTACTACTATATCCGAGAGACAGCGCGGGTTGATGGCAAACCCAAGGTTATCAATCAGGTATACCTGGGATCTCCCGAACGTATACTCGAGATGGCTCGGGGCAGTAATCTGCTGCCCCAAAAAATCCAGGCACAAGCCTTTGGGGCCCTCTGGCTGGCAAATCTCGTTGAGAAGGAAGTGGATATTGCCGGCCTGATCGACTCGATTGTGCCTCAGCAGAAAAACAAGAACACACCAACAGTTGGAGAATATTTTCTCTATACCGTTTATAACCGGATGATCGAAGCATGTTCCAAACGCTCAATGCCGATGTGGTATAAAGCCACCGCTGTTCAGCATATCCGACCTGTCCGGGCTGACGAACTAACCTCCCAAAAGTTTTGGCGAAAGTGGGATCAGGTCGAGGAAAAACATCTTCGTCAGATTGCAAAGGATTTCCTCAAGCGTGTCGCTGAGCTCGAACCCTCATCTTCTGACTGTTTTATGTTCGACACAACCAACTATTACACCTTTATGGCCACGGATACTGACTCCGAGCTGGCTCAAAGGGGAAAAAGCAAGGAGGGGCGCAACTGGTTACGTCAGGTGGGCGTTGCCCTTCTTGTCAGCCGGGATAAGCGTATTCCACTCTACTACAGGGAATATGAAGGTAACCGGCATGATTCAAAAGTTTTTCTGCAGACCATGGAGGATATGTTCAGGGCCATGCAGGATTCTGCCGGAGAAGACGCTGTTCTGACCGTTGTTTTTGATAAAGGCATGAACAGTGAGGCAAATATAGCCGCCATAGATGCCCGAAAGAATATCAATTTTATTACCACGTATTCAACGCATTTTGCAGATCATCTCGTTCATATCGACCTGGGTGAATTCAAGCCGGTTGACAGCAAGCGCAATCAGGAACTTGCCCGGAAAGGCAAGGAAGGTGATCAGCTGCTGGCCTGGCGTACTTTGGGGGAATACTGGGGCAAGGAGCGCACGGTGGTGGTTACGTATAATCCTCTGGCTGCCACAAGACAGCGTTACTCCTTTGAAAAAAAGATGCTTCGTCTCCAGGAGGCCCTGTTTGAATTTCAATCAAAGGTGAACCGCCAGACTCCGCGTTGGCGGAAAAAATCAGTTGTCCTCAAGCGCTATGAAGAAATCTGTTCAGAGCTGCATGTTCCATCGGATTTGTACAAGGTTGAGTTCTATCACCAGAACGACGACCAGCTCAGAATGAATTTCCGAAAAAATCACTACCGAATTGGACGATACATTGATCGGTTTGGGAAGAATATTCTCATTTCCGATATAACCGAATGGACAACCGATGAAATTGTGCAGGCAAGTCTTGACCGCTGGGCAATTGAGGATAGTTTTCGCCTGACAAAAGATGAGGCACAGGTGGCACTCAGGCCGATACGGCATTGGACCGACAGCAAGATCCGATGCCACATCTTCACGTGCATCGCGGCGCTGTCACTCCTGCGTATTATCGAGTTACGGCTCAGGAAGGCAGGTGTTGAGCTAACCGCCAAGGCAGCCATGAAAAGCATGCATCGCCTGCACTCCTGCCTTGTGTGGCTGCCAGGGAAAAGGAAAGCTGCACGCGTGCTGGAAGAGCCTGATGCCACTCAATCGAAGATCATCCGGGCATTTGGCCGGAAAATAGCTGGTGGGGTCTTACAGGAAATATAGCTGTATCTTGCTAAAATATTGATATTTTCATCAAAAAGGCAGGGCCAAT
>CAYWMZ010000563.1:0-2016 GCA_964459485.1 uncultured Desulfocapsa sp.
CCGATATTGTCAGCCTCCATCTGCCGGTGAACGAGAAGACCATCGGGATGGTCAATTCGGATTTTATCGCCAAGATGAAGCCGGGTGCTATTCTGGTGAACTATGCCCGTGGCCCCATCGTGGACGAAGAAGCAGTCCTTGCTGCACTGGAGTCTGGCCAGCTTGAGGCCTTTATCTCCGATTTTCCAACACCTGGCGTAATCGGGCACCCAAAGGTACTCACTACTCCTCATCTTGGAGCATCCACTGCGGAGTCCGAGGGCAACTGTTCGCGGATGGCCGTTGGGGAACTCTCCGCATACCTGCGTTATGGAAATATCACCCACAGTGTGAACTTCCCCAACGTGGAGTCTATCCCGGCTTCAACGGTACATACCAGGCTGATCATTATTAATAGGGATGTTCCTGGCGTGATAGGGCAGGTCACCAATATTCTTGGGGAAAACGGGGTCAATATCGTCAGTTTTAAGAATGAATCTAACGGAATGGTGGGCTATAATATCATCGATCTGGAGGCGGCACTGGATCCCAAAGTAGTGGCTGAACTTGAGGCCAATAAAGATATCATTAGAACCCGTCAGATAATGTTCAGTTGAGCAGGTTGGATGCTGGAAGGACGGAGGTCATAAGCGTATGAGTATCAGGGGGCGTTTTGTTTTTAATATCGGACTGTTGAGTCTGGTTTTCTGCCTGGTGCTGGCTTGGGTGAGTTATCGGGTGAGTGTGGAAGAGGCACTGGGCGATGCCAGAACCCAGGGAGCCATTGTTTTTAACCTGATGGACTCTGCACGAACCTATTTTGGAAAGTCCCAGCGTCCCCTGGTGACGGAACTTGTTGAGGATGACAGGTTCTATCCTGAGATTATGTCGGGATTTGTTATGAGCCGCGGGGTCTGGGAAATTTTTGAAAAACGCTTTCCCGGCTATAAGTTTAAACAGGCAACCCTGGATCCTCTCTACCCGCCCAATAAGGCAGATGGTGATGAGGTAAACCTTATTAAGATGTTTGCAGCAGATGCCAATGTTAAGAATACCGAAGGAAACATGACTAAAGACGGGATTTCCTACTACTATTTTGCCCGGCCCATTGTGGTGGCTGACGCATGTCTACGCTGCCATGGGGACCTGGAGGATGCCCCAAAAGATCAGATCGAAATATATGGGACAGAGACAGGATACGGCTGGCAAAAGGGAGAGGTAGTGTCCACAAGCATCGTCTATGTGCCCCTTGATAATGCTATGGCGGCAGCTAAAAAAGCGGCCTTGAGATTGTTTGCTCTGGGTTCTGCAGGAATTTTCTTTCTGGTGGGTGCATTCTGGTTTTTCCTCAGCAGCGGTGTTGTAAAACCGCTTGTAAAATTACAGAAAAAGACCAATCAGATCAGTCTTGGTCAGGCACTGAATACGGGGGTCAGCGTGAACAGCAAGGATGAAATCGGTGATCTGGCAATGGCCATTGATCGCTTGCGTATAAGCACTGCCAAATTGCTGGAGCGTTGCGCCAGGAAATAGTTTTTGTAGTACAATTAGGTGATATGGTTCCAGAAAATCTCTAGCGGAGCCAAAAAAGAAAGGGGAGCTGGCCATAACTGAGCCAGCTCCCCTTTCTTTTTTGAAAAATAGTGTGGTTGTGCGTTTCGTCAGCCCTTGATCTGCGAAATCTCGGTCAAAAATTCTTCCTCAAGCTCTTCGTCATTGATTTCGTCGCAGAGCAGTTTGGCCAGAGAGGGAAGGTTGGCAAGAGATGGGACACCTTCCTTGGCCCAGATTTCAATGGTGTCTTTCATAACCGGGGCTGCGATGGGACCTATGGCCATGGCCAGGGCATCCTTGACTTTTTCCAGTACAGGAGCGAGGTCGGCGCTGATCTCGGCTTCCTTTTCGGGCTCCTGATGAGTCTGGGGAGCGACTGGGTTGGTGGGTGTCGCTCTGGTGGCAGAGCCCTGCTGGGGAGATTGGCGGTTCGCTGGGGACGAGGTCATAGCCTTTGCCAGATCATCTGCAAGCATTCCCGTT
>CAYWMZ010000564.1:0-2015 GCA_964459485.1 uncultured Desulfocapsa sp.
CACCACTGTTTAAATATCGTTTTATACTTGAGAAAATCGCCTTCCAGATTAAGGAAGAGCTGTTTGTTCTGTTCGGATTCTATTTCAGAATGGAGACTTGCGAGATAGCCATCAACCCTCTCTATGGATTGAAAGGCCTTGGCAATATTGTCATTGCCAAGCTTGAGCATAATATTCTTTTCATAGCGGCGCAGACCGAGGATGGAGTTAAAGGTGTCATCGACCTGCTCAACAGCGACCAGATTGTTCTCCACTGATATCAGCTGGTAAGTGTACATGGCGATCAGTGCAAGGACAAATATTACGGTAATGCTGTTTAGGAGCATCAGTCGTTGCCGAATAGTACGTGCATTAATTAGGCAGGGAATCTTCAAAACATTCCTCCTTGAAAAGAATAAACCGACTTCTGCAACGATGCTAAGAGGGCCGGACAGCTGAGTAGATGCAAGGTGCTGCCCGAACCGGGACGGGGAAAACCTTAGCGAAGGATAAATACCGATGATCGGGATGTGGTCAGGAGTTTATCCACCATGCTCCGGGAGAAGAGACGCTTGAGCAGCGATTGGCGGCCTCCCATCCAGAGGGCGATGATGGCAACTTTAGAGCTCTCCGTCACATATGCTGCAACCCCGGTGGCGTCAATCATCTTGACCCAGGCGCTGACCCCCCGTTCGTTGTAATATTTGAGCAACTCTACGATTCGCTGCTCCATTTTATCATTTTTGTCATCCTTCTTTTCCTTAACCCCGACAATCTTGAGACCAGCGTCGTTCAGGGTAACAAGCTGGTTGATCATTTCCATGGCGTCCTGATTTACCACAGATTGGTCGAGGATGGAGACGATCTGATTGGTGTGACGACTCTGCTTCACAACGAGTACTGAGCAGGGAGCATCTTCGGCTATGCGTAGCGGGACATTCATCTCACCATCCCATTCACAACCAAACTCATTGTTGCTTCCAAGAATGATCAGATCACTTTCCATCTCTTTGGCCGCCGCAACGACCTGTTTTGCCACGGTACCACTTTTAATTCTGAGGGTGAATTCTTTCATGCCCTTCGAGGAAATAAGCCAGTCACCTTCTGCCTGTTTCTGCCAATTCTCCATGGAGAAGTCAGCATATGGAAGTTCATCGGGGCTAAAAAAACTGTAAATATCCTGCTGATATTTAAGCAGGGATAATTGCAGTTCCTGGGACATCTCGCCACTATCCTCCTGAACTCCAAGGAATACAATGTCGGCAAGGGTATTTTCGGCTAAGCGGGCAACATCTTTCACTATTCTTCGACTGTAATCCTTTCTGTCCAGTGCGACCAGTATTTTCATAATAACCTCTCTGTTTTAGAACTTTCCTTTAGATGTCTTGAGTATTAACCTCGTGTGCCCTTCACCAGCAGTACCGAGGCCAGTGAGTGTGCCAGAACATACATATGCATACTCTTTCTCTGGGGCATGATGGAGGTAACCAGTGCATATTCTCGTAAGTAGTCTCCAATTTGTTCGGGAGTTCCGGAAAGCACCGTGGTGTTAGCCACGCTTTTACCCGCCTCGGCCAACAGTTGTTCCGTTTCGACGAGATGTCTGCCGCCTTCCTTTTTGGCCAGGATTTGGAACTGATCGTTTTCCTGAAATTTAAAATAGACGATATCTAGATCAAAGCTGGAATCTCTAAGGACTGCCATACTTTTTTCAACCAGAACCTTGGGGTCAACACTGTCGGCGCAGAGCAGAGCGCATTTTTTACTCAAAGAGATGTTTTTTACAACCAGCACAGGGCAGTCGGTTTCGTTGCAGAGCGGCGAACTGATGAGATCGTAAAACTGTTCAGGATTGGCCGCATCCAGATACCCTTTAATAAAGAGTTTATAGAGGCCATTGCGTAGTTCGTAGATTATCTCTTTGTCCAGTTCTCCAACAAAGACCTTGGGGCGACCAGCCAGGGGACAGCTAATATTTTCAGTGCGCAGCATACGGTCAATAAGCCGTTTGCCACTGGAATAGACACCATCTTCCC
>CAYWMZ010000565.1:0-2004 GCA_964459485.1 uncultured Desulfocapsa sp.
ACGCAATTGCTCCACCCCGATACCCTTGTGGGGACTGACTCTCACACCACCATGATCAACGGTTTAGGCGTGCTGGGATGGGGGGTGGGCGGGATTGAGGCCGAGGCCGTGATGCTGGGGCAACCCTATTTTATGGCCATCCCGGAGGTGATCGGGGTGGAGTTACAGGGGGAGTTGCGGCCAGGAGTGACCACCACGGATCTGGCGCTCAGTATTACTCAGCTCCTGCGTAGCTATAATGTGGTGGAGAAATTTGTGGAATTTTTTGGTGAGGGCAGCCGCAGACTGAGCGTCACCGACAGGGCCACCATCGCCAATATGAGCCCGGAGTATGGTGCCACCATGGGATTTTTCCCGGTGGATGAAAAGAGCATTGAGTATCTGATACTCAGCAACCGGGAGCGTCAGGCCCGTATTACCGAGGCCTATTGCAGGGCCAGTGGCCTCTTCTATACTGGAGAGAGCAACCCGGAGTACAGTGATGTTCTGGTCTTTGATCTGGCATCCGTTGAGCCTTGTGTGGCAGGTCCCGCCCGACCCCAGGATAGAATCCCGCTGCCGTCACTCAAGGCCGCTGTTCGTTCTGCCCTTGGGGATGTCAAAAAGGGTGTCTCCTCCCGGGTGGCCGGGAAAAATGTTGTAGTCACGCATGGAAGTATCGCCATTGCTGCAATCACTTCATGCACTAACACCTCCAACCCCCAGGTTCTGATTGGGGCCGGGCTTCTGGCGCAAAAGGCGATTACCATGGGTCTTGCGGTGCCGGATCACGTCAAGACATCCTTTGCCCCGGGGTCACGGGTGGTGCTGGATTATCTGCAAGAGGCCGGATTGATGGAATCCTTGGAGGCCCTGGGCTTTCATGTGGTAGGCTTTGGCTGTACCACCTGCATTGGGAACAGCGGCCCCCTTGACCCGGAGTTGGAAAAGAGCATTGCTGAGCATGATCTTTCTCTGGCCTCCGTTCTTTCCGGAAACAGGAATTTTGAGGCCAGAATCCATCAGAATATCAAGATGAATTTTCTGGCATCCCCCATGCTTGTGGTGGCCTTGGCCCTGTGCGGTCATATCGATGTGGATCTGCAGAGGGAGCCCCTGGGATCTGGACAGGATGGCAATCCTGTCTATCTAAGAGATATCTGGCCGCAGAGTGATGAAATTGAGGCCCTTGTGACACAGTATGTCAGGCCCTCTCAGTTCCGGGAGGAATATGCTGCGATCTTCAGGGGAGACAGCCTGTGGCGTGGTATGCTGGTGCAGAAGAGCAGCACTTTTCCTTGGGACAAGAACTCAAGCTACATTAAAAACCCGCCCTATTTTGAAGGCCTTCACAGGGAAGTTGTGGAACCTGAGGATATCAGCAGTGCCCGGGCCCTTCTGCTGATGGAGGATAGTGTGACCACCGATCATATCTCACCAGCCGGGGCCATACCCGAGTCTTACCCGGCTGGCCGCTATCTGAAGGAGCAGGGGATTGAGACCCGGGACTTCAACTCCTACGGTTCCCGGCGTGGTAACCACGAGGTGATGATGCGGGGCACCTTTGGCAATATCCGCATAAAAAATAGTCTTGTTGCTCCCAAAGAGGGGAGTTTCACCAGAAAATTTCCAGAAGGAGAGGAACTCTCCATTTATGAGGCCGCCAGCAGATACCGGCAGGAAAATACCCCTCTGGTGGTGCTTGCCGGAAAGGAATATGGCACAGGATCATCGAGAGACTGGGCTGCCAAGGGAAGTAGACTTCTTGGGGTGCGGGCCGTGATTGCACGATCCTACGAACGGATTCATCGCAGTAATCTGGTGGGGATGGGAGTGCTGCCCCTGCAGTTTGTTGCAGGAGAGAGTTGGCAGAGTTTGGGACTTGATGGTTCTGAAATCTACGATATCAAGGGGCTCGGCTCCATGAAACCCCAGGAGATCTTAACGGTTGAGGCCAGAAAAGAGGATGGTCGGCGTATCTGTTTTGAGGTACAGTCACGGCTCAGCAGTGAGATTGATGTCACC
>CAYWMZ010000566.1:0-2001 GCA_964459485.1 uncultured Desulfocapsa sp.
CTGTATAGATATTTAATCTTTTAAATAACATGATATTACATAAATAATGAAGATAATAATATAAATGATACTATACCTATTAGGACAATAGACCCTGTATCCGGTTGTCCAACCAAAACTAACGTTGAGAAACCTAATATTAATATAAATGGTAAAAGTCCAAATTTAAAAGTTGTAATCTTTTTGTTATATTTTGCTAGCCAAGCCGATAAAAATATAATTGTTGTAAATTTTAACAATTCTGCAGGAGGAACATTTTTTTTCAGCACCCGCCACTCCTCGGGCCATCACCGCCAGGGGCGATCTGGCCCAGGATGAACAAAATACCATAGAACTGTTTCGCAGTACCTCACCATCGGTGGTCTATATCACCACTATTGCGGTACAGCGAAACCTCTTTTCCATGAATGCCGTTGAGATTCCCCAGGGGACGGGTTCGGGGTTTGTCTGGGATACTGAAGGACGGGTTGTTACCAACTACCATGTCGTAGCAGCCGCCAGCCGTATAGAGGTCACCATGTCTGACCATTCCACATGGCGTGCTGTTCTTATCGGCGCAGCCCCTGACAAAGATTTGGCGGTACTCCAGGTTGATGCCCCGCCACGACTGTTGCAACCCATTCCCATTGGAGAATCCCTGAATCTTCAGGTGGGGCAGAAGGTTTTTGCCATTGGCAATCCATTTGGATTGGATCAGACAATAACTTCCGGAATTATTTCAGCCCTTGGTCGTGAGATAAAGTCCATCACCGGCAGGACGATCAGAAGTATGATACAGACCGATGCTGCCATCAATCCGGGTAATTCAGGCGGCCCGCTGCTTGACAGTGCCGGGCGCTTGATCGGTGTAAATACTGCAATCTATTCACCTTCTGGTGCCTACGCCGGAATTGGTTTTGCAGTACCTGTGGGTGAGGTGAACCGGGTGATTCCTGAACTGATCCGTAATGGAAAGCTGATACAGCCAGGAATAGGGGCCTCACTGGCCGACGCCCGTCTTCTCAAACGTTTAGGTATTGATAATGGTCTGCTCATCGTTGAAGTGAGCAAGGGCGGCCCTGCCTACAAGGCAGGTTTACGTCCCACAAGGCAGTATGGCAAAGAATTGGTTTTAGGCGATATCATCGTTGCCATTGCCGGGAATAGTGTGACTAGTTACGATGATATCAGGACAGAACTTGAACGCTACAAGGTTGGCCAGGAGGTGGTTGTCTCCATTATCCGTGATGGAAAGAAGCAGGACGTTACGCTTCGCCTCTCTGCGTTGGCCCAGTAAGGTGGCTGGCAGCTCATCTATTTAAGGATGGCTGGTATCTTGCGGTTTAACTTCCTGGCCAGCTCCCGCATGTCTTGAGTCTTATCCGATTCGTCCATAATCTCCCTCCCCACGATCTCCTCTAAAACATCCTCCATGGAGATAACTCCGGTCACTGCGCCATACTCATCTACTACTATGAAAAGATGAAGGTGGAGTTCAAAAAAATCCACAAGGATGCGGTTCAGGGGAGATGTCTCTGCCACAAAGTGGGCAGGAGACATAAGCTCCGATAATCGTGTTTCCTGACGGCCTTCGGCAGCAGCCAAAAGTATATCTCTACGCATAATGATACCCGTTACATTATCGGTCTCATCCTTAAAAACGGGAACCCGGCTATGGCTTGAGAGTCTGGCCTCATTCTGCATGGTATCGGCAACTGTAATCGATTCGTCAAGGGAAAAGGTTACGGTGCGTGGGGTCATTACATCACGCACTATCCTACTGCCCAGTTCAAGAATATTAAAGATGACCCGCTCCTGATCGGCACCAATTTCTCCAGACTGGCGGGAGAGTGCGGCTATGGTCTGCAATTCTTCGGCAGAGATGGAATCGTTCTTTTCCGGTTGAGGGATCAGGTGGGTCATAAGTTGACAGAGCCACACAATGGGGAGGAGAAGAATAATCATCCAGCGCAGGGGATAGGCTATATAGGGGGCCAAAAGCAGTGAATAACTTATCCCTAT
>CAYWMZ010000567.1:0-1996 GCA_964459485.1 uncultured Desulfocapsa sp.
ACGACTATGAGGAAAACGATTGCACCCAATGGTCTTCAGAGCAGGGAGATAGCGGAGAGCCCCAAGTGAAATCCACACGATTTTATCCTTGGGGACTACTTCAAAGAGCCGACTGATGGTTTCCCGATATCCCTCCTCCCAGCCGGGATGGTCTATAATGGGATCAAAGTGAAAGGCAAGTTTATAGCCCCACTCGGCACATTGCGCCGCAGCGGCCAAACGCTCTTCCAGCGTGGCAGTCCTGATCTCTTCCTTTTGCATGACTTTGGTGCTGTTAAGGGACCAGGCAACAATAGTTCGTCCGTTATGATCAAGCCCCTCCAGGTTCTCAATTACTCCACTCTTCGTCTTCAACTCAAGAACGGCCTGTTTCTGGGTAGCCATAAATTCCACAAGATGCGGACTGAGGCAGGTCAATCGGTCGAGTGCCAGAGAATCCGTAAACTCCCCGGTACCAATGCGAAAAAAACGATTCGGCTCCAATCGAAAGGCCTCTTTCATTTCCCCTAATAAATCGCCCAAATTCACAAAGAATGTCAACCAGGGTTTATTCAGATATGCCTGTAATATACAATAGACGCAGTCCATGGGACAGCCCATACCAATATTTAACACCTGATAGTCACAGCAACGATACTCTTTGGTACCCGGGCAGGCTTTAAAAAAATGTCCCCGGTTTTTGGCCAGAAGGAGATGATGTTTTCCTTCCAGGAGGTTTTGGGGATACTCTCCCGCTATGCCCCTTGGTTCTTCACGGTCGGCAATCACTCTGTGGGGCAGTCCTGCCCGCTGGATTATTTCTCTGGTATACTCAAGTTCCATGCAGGACTCTTCCACATGGATTTGTTGTACGTAGAGTGACGGATCTTTCCAGGAACTTGTCTTATTCATGGTTTAAGTGGGCTAAGTGGAGGTTTAGGGAGCAGAGCAGCGGGAATTTCGACAGCAGCATCGGAACGGCAGAGAAGGGTCGTGGAGGCCCACTGCTGAAGTTTACTATACCTAAGGGCCTCCTCATGACGATCATGTTTGAAACATCCCTTGGCATATACCCGGCATTTTCGCTGTAACTCCTCAAGCAACCATGCCCTTTGTTGGGATAAAAGGGGGCCAGAGCGCAACAGCTCCACAAGAGAAAAAATCCTGAACCTATCCATACCAACTCTATACTGATAGGAAACCTGATCATCACGCCCCCCTTCCTTTACCGTGAGTGCCTTGTCAACAAGAAGAAAAGGGTGCCTGCAACTGACCCGGAGCCAGAGATCATAGTCTTCACAACAGCGAAGCCCTTCGTTAAACATTCCAAGCTCTGAAAAGAGTTCCCTCCTGCACATAACAGTCGACATGCCGACCGCACAGAGGCGCAAACATTGACGGAAAATATCCCCTTCCATTGGCTGGTGGATCTTTTTCTGATTGAGATGTTCTCCCCTTCTCAGCCATCTTTCCCCCGTATGACTGATAAGAAAACCGGGTTTTTTGTCCATGGCCGCAGCCTGCAGTTCCAGTTTGTTTTTCTGCCAATGATCGTCTGAATCCAGGAAGGCAATTTTAGGGAAGCGAGCTACAGCAATACCAATATTTCTGGCCCTGGCGGGCCCTTTATTTTCCTGAAAAATATAGTGCAGAGGTGTGCGACACTGACTTGAGAACCCCTCTATAAGCTCCCTGGTATTATCTTTTGAGCCGTCATCAACTACTATGATCTCATCACATGGCAGGCTTTGAGCGGCCACGGATTCAAGGGCCTGTCCCAGCATTGAGGCCCTGTTATAGCTTGGAATAATAACTGAAATTCCTGTCATTTCTGAACGGTCACTACTATTAATTTGAATTAGGAGAAGATTTACCGATCAAAATACTGTATATTTGAAAGATTTTCAACGATACTCAAGGGCTCCACCATAAAGCCTCCAACCTCCCTTCCCGACGGCACCGTATGAGCAGCGAAATACTTATAAATTCCACAAGTTACGAAACACGAATAGCATTA
>CAYWMZ010000568.1:0-1995 GCA_964459485.1 uncultured Desulfocapsa sp.
GAACAACTCCATAAAAGGGTGACCATAGAGGGAAGTACTCTGCTGTCATTGACTGAAGAACTTGTTGAGGATGGAGATACCAGTATTGTCAGTGGGGTTGGGAGTATGTTGGTATCTATACATACTATGGGGAATGTTATCTACGTTGGTACAGGTGTTGCAATCCTTCTGGGGGTGGTTATGACACTAATGCTGACCCGTCTTATCTCACTTCCCATAGTGAAAGGCACTGTCTTTGCCGAGACCCTGGCCCAGGGTGACTTCAGACAACGGCTGGATATTCAGCAGCGGGACGAGGCGGGGCAATTGGCCCTTTCCATGAATAGAATAGCCGATAAAACTGGATCTGTGATTCGTGCCATAACAGAAGGTATGGAGACGCTTTCCTCTTCCTCCACCGAGCTTTCCTCCATTGCGGAACAGGTAGTCTCTGGTGCAGAGGAGACCAGTGGCAGGGCTGAGACTGTGGCCACTGCAGCAGAGGAGATGAGCACGAATATGAATACTGTGGCTGCGGCCATCGAACAGGCTGCCACAAATGTGAGTATTGTGGCTTCGGCAAGTGAGGAGATGACAGGTGCAGTTAGTGAAATTGCCCAAAATACCTCAAGGGCCAGTGTGATTACCAAGTCGGCAGTTGGTGACGTCCATTCAGCTTCTATTAAGGTGGACGAACTTGGAAAGGCCGCTGATGAAATCGGGAAGGTAACGGAGGCTATAACTGATATCTCAGATCAGACGAATTTATTGGCTCTGAATGCGACCATTGAGGCGGCGCGGGCCGGAGATGCTGGAAAGGGTTTTGCCGTTGTTGCTAATGAAATTAAAGAGTTGGCTAAACAGACTGCTGAGGCCACAGGAGAGATCAAGTCCAGGATTGAGGGGATTCAGGGGTCAACACGGAGTACCGTGACCCAGATTACTCAGATTTCTACGGTAATCAATGAAATCGATACGATTGTTGGCACTATTGCAACGGCAGTTGAGGAACAGACTGCAACCACAGGTGAGATTGCCTCGAATATGCAACAGGCAACCCAGGGCTTAGTGGAGGTAGCTGAAATGTTGCTCAGAGTTCAGCAGTATCTGGAGAAATTGCAGCTGATATTGCTGGGGTCAATCAATCAGCCCAGGAGATGACATCTGCTGGCGGTCATGTGAGAGAGAGTGTGCGAGAACTCTCCCATCTGGCAGAAAAGCTTCGGGGGATGTCCACCAAATTTAAGGTGTAAGGTTTCACTTGGAGAGGAGAACAGGGAGAGGATTGCTTAGTTGTCAGAGCTGAGCAATCCTTCCACAACACGTTTGTAGTGCTCCTCAGTCCTGCATTTCTTAATCAACTTCCAGCTTTTGTGCCGGGGCGGAAAAGATGCGCTGAGATAGGTCCAGAGCTGTTTCATTCGCCCCAAGAGGTGGGCCGGGCCATCCAGGAGCTCTGCATAGCAGGCGTAGAGTTTATCATGGAACTCCCGAAGGGTCTGCTGCTCATTTGAGTTAGTCATCCCCTTTATTGCCCCAGCCAGAAAGGGGTTAGCCAGGGCACCCCGGCCTATCATCCACTTGTTAATTCCTGGAAAACTTTGCTGTAGTTCTTTAAACTCTGCAAGGGTGGTGATATCTCCGTTATAGACTACGGTATGACGTGTCCTGCCCAGGCATTCTGCAAATCCCTCCCTGTCCACAATTCCCCTGTACATCTGCTTGCCCAGTCTGCCATGGATAATGATCTCGCTTAGCGGATAGGCGTCAAGCTTTGGCAGAAGGTCGTAGAGCTCGCCACGGTTCTCAAAGCCAAGGCGGGTCTTGATGGAGAGTTTGAGCGGGAGTTTGGGGATCACTTCGTCTAGAAAGGCTACGATCTCTTCGGGGAAGGCGAGTAGTCCTGATCCCTTATGCTTCCTGGTGACCATGGGTGCGGGGCAGCCCAGGTTCCAGTTGATTTCCCGGTGGCCCAGATCGTAGAGGCGTTGTGCCAGAAACAGAAAGTCTGAGGGG
>CAYWMZ010000569.1:0-1980 GCA_964459485.1 uncultured Desulfocapsa sp.
TCCAATAGCGCTATTTTTTTCTATTCTAATGAATGGGCTATCTATTGATGGATCCAAAGAATGTACGTTGTCAGCGATTGGCTAGTCAGCTGGAGGTTGAGTCCGAATGGCTGAGATCTTTTTTTGTGTTTTGCCTGTCTCTTCATGACTTAGGAAAATTTGCCAGATCCTTCCAGGGCTTACAAATAGAGCTGTCAGACAAATTGGTGCTGGGAAGTACACGAATGCCTTATTCTGAACGCCATGACTCCCTTGGGTTTTTGTTGTGGAAGAAAGGTTTTATGAAAAAAAAGGAAGGCAATTATGACTGGCTTAAGGCGATCTTGCCATGGGTGAAAATAGTTTTTGGCCATCATGGCATGCCGCCAAAAGAATCTGGAGAAAGTCTTGGTACGAGTTTTAAGTCAGAAGATAGAGATGCAGCCTGGGAATTTACTGAAGCTATCATGGCCTTTTTTCTGACTGACTCTGATTTCATTCCCCTACAGGATAAAGGGCTTAGCAAGAGATTGAAAAATATTTCTTGGCAATTGGCGGGCTTAAGCGTATTGGCGGATTGGTCAGGTTCCAACCGGGATCATTTTTCCTATTGTAGTGAGGTTATGCCATTAGGGGATTACTGGCAGATTGCTTTAGACTCTGCTGGCGAAGCCTTGGATGTATTTCCTAAAAAGCCATCTGTTCGCAAATTTACAACTATAAATCGACTTTTCTCCTTTATTAATAAGCCAACCCCCTTGCAGGAATATGCTGTAAGGGAACCCTTGGCAGATTCCCCCCACCTTTTTATTCTGGAGGATGTTACTGGAGCAGGTAAAACTGAGGCCGGTCTAATTTTGACTCATCGTTTATTAAGTTCTGGCCTGGTTGATGGCCTCTATGTTGCGTTGCCCACCATGGCTACTGCCAACGCCATGTATCGAAGGTTAGGAGCGGTCTATCGGCAGTTTTATGGTGGGGGTAATATTCCATCATTGGTGCTGGCTCATGGCGCACGGGAGATGTCAAAAGAGTTCAGGCAGTCAGTGTCCCTTACAGAAAGCAATGGCACTGATAGTGATTATGCCGATAGTTCTTTCGTAGAAAATCAGGATCTCAGTGCAACCGCCTTCTGTAATACCTGGCTGGCAGATAGTAAAAAGAAGGCCCTGCTTGCTGATGTCGGGGTGGGCACTATTGATCAAGCGTTACTTGCGGTTTTACCTGCCAGGCACCAGTCTTTAAGGCTTCTTGGTCTGGTCGGCAAGGTGTTGCTGGTGGACGAAGTGCATGCCTATGATTCCTATATGTTTAAACTTCTGGAGAGCTTGTTGGAATTTCATGCCCGCCAGGGTGGTAGTGTTGTTTTGTTGTCGGCCACCCTGCCCTACGCCATGCGTGAAAAGTTGGTGGCAGCATTTGAAATAGGCTTGAATCGATCTCCTTCAGACCTGGCAAGTATGGCCTACCCTTTGGTAACTCATATCTCGGCCACAGAAGAAAAAGAACAATACATCGATACTAGAGAGGAGGTGAAACGCCTTGTTGAGGTACGGCGAATAGAAACTCAAAGCGCGATTATTGAACAAATACAACATGCGGTTAAACAGGGGGAATGTGTTTGCTGGATTCGTAATACTGTTCAGGAGGCAAGGAATAGTTTTCAGGAGTTAACAGGGATTAAGGACTTTGATCCTAACGATCTGCACCTCTTTCATAGTCGATTTGCCATGGTTGACAGACAGCGAATTGAGGAAGGAATCCTTGATTTATTCGGTAAAAACTCAGGACAGGATAAGCGGGCAGGGCAGGTTCTCGTTGCCACTCAGGTTGTGGAGCAATCCCTTGATTTGGATTTTGATATGATGATTACCGATCTTGCCCCCATCGATCTCATTATTCAACGGGCTGGCCGCCTCTGTCGTCATGTTCGTGATAAGGAGGGACCTCACCGGCATAAAATTGACTGTCGCCATACAGGCCCTTTTCGAGTTCGATTAT
>CAYWMZ010000570.1:0-1973 GCA_964459485.1 uncultured Desulfocapsa sp.
TATCTGCCCCGTAATCATCGTTTTCGTCCGGCGGCTCGTCAAAGTTGAACACGTTGGGCACCAGCATGGACGAGATCCCCTTGCGCAGGGCAAGCTCTTCCCTGGCAGCCTGGTTGATGACCACGTGGCGAAGGTCGATATCACGCGGTGGAAAGGCCATGTCCAAAAAGTCGGGCACATTGTTGACCTGGAACCGGCTCCGTTCCCAATAGAAATCATGGTGATGGGCAATGGCCGGAATCACTGCCTCGGACAAAAACTCGGTCAGGGCTATGCCCAGGGGCAGGTGCATGGGAATGGTCAGGGCGTTCTGGATGACCAGCAGGCTGATATCGAATTCCCGGATAAAATCGTAGATGGTCCCTTTCAGGTACTCGGCCAGATTGTGAATGCGCCGGGTGATCATGGGAGAACGAAAGGAATGGCCCCAGATCCGCTTATCGATCCATTCGTTTTCCGGATGACCGAAATAGGCCTCCGGCACACACATGGAGACCTCCTTTCCCCGGTCCAGCAGCCCGGCATACCAGAAACTGACATGGTGATCGCGCCAGAGGACCTCGGCCCACTTGGCTGACTCCAGTGAGACACCGTCGGTTCCGGCAAAACGCGTTGAAATAAAACCTATCCGTTCAGGCATGACCAGTTTGTATCAGAGGGCATGAAACATCACAATACAGAGAAAGATATCACCGGCTTGTCCGTGGAGGCATCTGACAGCAGGAAATAAAAAAATATTTGTCATTTCCATACTATAAAAAAATACAGCCTAAAGTCAAGGTTGATCGGTTTCTGCTGCCGGCCATCTTTTCCCTGCCGGGCGTCTGTCCGGCCAGGGCAGGGGGAACAGGATATTTCTCTCTCCCATCTTCCTCGAATTGCTTGCAGCACAGGCATAATTCGTTTTTCCGACAACCGAGTCACAAAAATAGGTAGATAACTATTGAATAAATTATCAAAAAAGGTTTTATTCCGACAATGATTCCTTTTACGGATCCGACCTTTTTTCATGAACCGAAAGTTTTCTAACTTCACGATTTAACAAAAAGTATAAATCACTATTGATACGAAGCGCGTGAATATTTTCCCCTTCACTGTGGCACAGAGATGGAGAAATATTCCTGTTCAGAAACACTGCGCATTGATCCTCATCAACAGCCCGGTGACCGAGTCTGTCAACCGATCAGCCGGGAGCTGATCACGGGATTTGTCATACGGTCGTTTTACGCATTACAACCTTGTATACCATCACAGGCGCCAGTATGAGCTTGGCACAGGCACCTTTCTTTCATGACGCAGCATGCCCTCTGACCAATGACAAACTGTTACTCCAAAAACAGTATGTTATGAAGCCCGTGATTCGTTACCCCAGACGTCCTTCTCAGGCGGTCAGATACAACACAAAACACCAGGTGGAAAGCTATGCAGAATTCCTACAAGAAGCACCTCCTGCTTGAACAACTGGAAGACCGGATCTTTCTGGATGCCAATCCTGTGGCCGCTGGTGCCGATGTTGTGACCGATCCGGCGACCGACCAGGTCGACCTGCCGGCCCCTGCTGATGGCGCTGATATGGTGGTCGACCCGGGTGCCGCCCAGCCGGTGGCCGAACCGATGGACCAGGTGTCTGACAGTATGGCAGCGGAAGCTGCCGATGACAGCCCGGATCCGGCCGCCGATGCCGACAGCGGCACGGTGACTGCGGACAATGGGGAACCGCAGACTGCCACGGCTGCTGCTGATCCGGATACCCCGGACAGCTAGATGGAGAACGCGGTAGTCGATGCAGGTGATTCCATTGCCGACACCGACATGGCCGACACGGCCACGGAAGCCCCTGACAACCTGATAACGGGCACCGAGGAGCCGATCGATCCGATGATCGGTGAGGATTTCGAGTTCACTGTTGCCTTTGACAACACCACCGGCAGCACTGTCTACGGTCCCTATGTCGACCTGCTGCTCGATGCTGG
>CAYWMZ010000571.1:0-1970 GCA_964459485.1 uncultured Desulfocapsa sp.
ACACATCTCTTGCTCTATAGTTAGCGCGTGTAATATACGAAGCCTGGTAGTGTTAGCCAGCATCTTGAATGTTTTTTCGAGTGCCATGGCTTGATCATCATTGAAAAGGGGACGATCAGACAATCCCGACGTTGGTGGACATTCGTCCAATACAGTTTTTTTCATGCGAATTCATTTTCGGCTGGTAAGGATAAAAAACTATTCCATAGTATAGTGGAATAATTTTAAGTTGTAAAATTTTTTCTGTCAAGAGTTTCTCTGTTGTCTCTTCGCATCTTCAGAGGGGACAAGTAAATACATTGAGTGATAGGAGAGAACTTAGGGGAGAACTTTCAGGGGGGAAAAGAGATTGTTGATAACCGCCATCCACCTTTAGCCAGCCATATCGACCTGCCTCTTTTGATGTTCTCATAAACGGTCGAAACTTGTCAAATTATGATTAGCAAATGGAAGCTTAAGAGGTGAGAGAGGGAGAAGAACTGATGATAATTACTGAGAATATTCAATTGAGCAACTGTCAGGTCTAATTGGAACTAGAAATCGTAGTTTTTCAGGTTAAGTCTGAGTTTTTACAATTTAAAAGAAATAGCTTTTAAGCACGAGTTATTCCCTACCCTGACAGACTGAGGCGAGCTGGGACTCAGCTTCCCGCCAACTCTGCAATAAGGTGATAAAGGCCGCGCACGACTTGCGCCATTCGGTCATAGACCAGCTTGTCCGGGGTGTCTGCCGATGCATGGTAGAAATCATAACGGAACAGCGCTGTGTCTGTTACCATAATGGCAGGATACCCCTGTTTCCAGAATGCCCAATGGTCCGACCAGCCGATGCCCGTCATCCATCCCGGGGCAGCAACCCCTTCGGCAGGAAAAGAGGAGTGCTTCCGAAAAGAGGCAAGCGCCTCTTGCATGAGACTCCGGGAGCGGATGTTCCCGACAAAACCAATAAAATTTGCCGTGTCCGGATAAAAAAAGCTGAATGGGAATGGGTACCTCTGGCTCCCTGGCTGCTCCGAGTAGTAGCCAATGGTCTCCAGGGAAAGCATGGCAACAATCTGCTCTTTCATCTCTCGTGCCCTGGCTGCATAGACCTGGCTCCCCATCTCCCTGGAGAGAAAAAAGGGCGGCTCCTCATTGACAAAGGCAACAAAACGCACCGTTTTATCGAGTTTTCCCTCACGCATGAGACGTGAAAGCTCTAACAGTGCGGCCACACCTGAGCCATTATCATTAGCGCCCGGACTGCCCAGCACAGAATCATAATGCGCCCCGACCACGATAATTTCCCCCGGCTGCCGACTGCCCGCTAACTCTACTTCAAGGTTGTATACTTCTCTTTCCCGTGCCTTATAGTTCTGCCTCCTGACCTCATACCCCTGCCTTCTCCACTCTGCCTCAATAAACTGGGCTGCCTCTGCAAGCTCCTTGGGGTGCCAAATATTCCTCTCACCAATGTCTGCGGCAAGCACCTGAACATGCCCCTGCAGACGTCCTTGTAACTCTTTTTCTCCATCGGTTAATACTTGAGTCTTGTTCTTGTACAGGCCGGTGGTATCCAACAACTCCTCCTGATTGAAAAACATGATAAAAAAGGGCCCCGCCAAGAGAGCGGCCAGGACAATTGACACGACTCGCAGGAGACGTTTTCCAAGGCTCATTTTCCAGACCTAATAAGAGGGAGAAGACGAGCGTATTTGCCGGCCGTATCTTTTCACCGCATTCACCAGGCTCTCCGCCCTTACCGCTTTGAATGAAGAAATCGCATAGCCGGCCCGCCGCAAGGCCTTAGCAGTCCAGGTGTTACACGTCTTCGGCAGGAAATACTTTTCATGGGCCCTATAAAATTGACTGTCGCCATACAAACCAGGGCCAAGGTCTTGCACCTTTCCCTGTTGATCATAAAGAAAACTATTGCGCATAAACGCAACAAGCTTCAAAAAATCCGTGTTGGCAGGGGTCAGTTTCACAATT
>CAYWMZ010000572.1:0-1969 GCA_964459485.1 uncultured Desulfocapsa sp.
GAGGCGTGCAAACCTGACCTAATCGTCATTCCAGGCATTCTAAACCTGGAGGAAACCCTCAATCGGGAAATTGCTGCCATAGACTGGTTAAAGGAATCATACGCAGAAGGGTGCCAAATAATGGCCATCTGCTCCGGATCGCTCCTCCTCGCAGCGACGGGATTACTGGATGGTAAAGTGGCCACGACACACTGGGCCATGGAAAACGAATTTCGCAAACGTTTTCCCCTGGTCAATCTAACACCCGATGAACTGGTTACCGACGAAGAGGGGCTTGTCTGTTCAGGAGCTTACAATTCCTACCTTGATGAATCTATTTATATGATAAATAAATTTTTAGGTTCTTCGGTTGCACTGGAATGTTCAAAGATCTTTCTGCGCAGCCAGGAGCATCTGTCCCAGGCACCCTATGCCGTTTTTCAGGGTTTTCGGGAACATGGAGATCAACAGATTCTGAAAATTCAGGATCTGTTGGAAAAACGGTATGCAGATTCCTTTGATTTTGTCGAACTTGCCAAAGAATACGGTATGAGCAGACGCACCCTTGAACGTCACTTCAAAAAGGCCACTGGAATTACCCCCCTCACCTATCTCCAGCGAATACGGGTGGAAAATGCCAAAGAGCTGCTGGAATCTGGTAACGCAAGCTTTGATGAAATCAGCTACAAGGTTGGCTATATGGACAACAGTTTTTTTAGGAAGGTCTTTATTAAATGTACCAGTCTACGTCCCAGGGAGTATCGCAATATGTTTACCATGCAGCCCAACAATGCATCTCAGGTATAAGCTCCGACCTGCTTCGCTGATCCGTCCCCCAAGCCTCCTTCCCCATATTCGATATGAACACGGCCACCATTATCAGCCCCCCTGATCACAAAAACATTATTCTACCATTTGCTATTTGACATGGCCTGGCCCCTCAGCTAAACCATCATATATGGATTCCAATAAACAGGCTCGCCACCGTTAGGATCACGAAGGATCTATCCATACGGCTTTTGGACCGGGCCAGTTCACAGTAACAGAGTTATTCAGCCTCACGACCAATCAAAATGACACACCTGCCACTAAACTACGCCGGTCGAATTCTCACAGGTTCCTACAGTGCCCCCCTCCAGGAACGAACCTCTTCTGCCATTCAGGCAACCAAGGCATGTGACAGCTACAGCTTCCCAATAATGCCCTATATCACCGCCTGGGATCAAGATGACAACACCATCTGGTATGAATTTGTGGGGCAGCAGTTTTTGAATCTGCTGGATGCAAGCACAGAAAATATCAATAAAGTTTTCAGAGACTCCATCCAGAACCAGCGAATATTTCACTATAGCGATCCCTCACAGTCTACCGTGGTTGAAGAGGTAATAACTCGCTCTCAAATCTTAAACAAACGTCAGACTTTACGAAAAAATGTCCAGAAGAACAGGGAGGTCGAGGCAGTATACCAGGTCGCCCTGCCCTCCGGCAAAAGTATCTGGCTCAAAGACCGGGGCAAAGTTGAGATTTTCCCGCATGACAACATCACCTTGACCTTTGGATGCCTCACCGATGTCACCAAAGAGATGGAACAGAAATTATTCCTGGAAAAAATAGGCTATTTTGATGACCTTACAGACCTTCCCAAGAGAAATATTCTAGAAAAGCTCTTTGAAATCCGGACAGGCGAAAGAAACAGGGGATATATCGACGAATTTTCGGTTCTTATGATAGATATAGACCATTTCAAATCGGTAAACGACACCCATGGCCACCAGACCGGCGACTTCATCCTCAAAGAAATTGCATCACTCATGATGTCATTGAAACGCAAAGAAGAAGATATCGGCCGCTATGGCGGAGAAGAATTTTACGGAATATGCAGGGGAGACATTCGGTGCGGTGTGGGATTTGCGGAAAGGATACGCCACAACGTTGAAAATCACCCCTTTACCCACAACGATGCAGATATCCCCATTAGCATATCTGTAGG
>CAYWMZ010000573.1:0-1964 GCA_964459485.1 uncultured Desulfocapsa sp.
GCTGGAACTGTGGAATCTGGCCAGAACATCACGATTTTGCAATGAGGTGCCAAGCACGGTTACCATTGGCCCGACATAGATGGGATAGTCCGCATCAAAATCCTCAACTGTCAGATCGTTATCCACAATATAGTTATTGGCCGTCCCTTCCATAACGTGGGCAGTGGCGAGCATAATATCCCCTTTTTTACCCGGCAGCGTCCCTGATTTTCCCATCACATTAATAGAGGCAATCTGGAAGCGAATTGACTCCCCTCTATATTCAAAAGGTTGCAGTAACTCATCCAGGATTTCATAGGCCTGTGCCCCAAAAGCGTAATCAATAACTACGATCAGAGGTTTTTCCTGTTTCAGATAGTCGAAGTTACAGGATATGGATTGATGAAGAATATCTTCGTTGAATTTGCCGGTATCAAATACCAGAACATCAATATTGGACTGCGAAGTATCCCTGATATAACTCAAGCCATTCCCAAATCCATACTCCCGTACCTCCACATCTAAACCACGGAGCTTTGTAACCATGGCATACAGATCATCAGGAACCTGCTCTTTTTCTTTTTTTAAGAAACCTGTGCCATAGACCACATTCCGCATGGAATGCATATTGGCACTGACCACATGTATTTTACGCTTACGGAACCCCTGATCATAAAGATGCTTTTTAACATTTTCGGCCCAGAGTGTGGCATACTTGTGACGCCCTATCATCTCCTGTAGAGACGGGGTAAAATAGATAGTGAGTAGATTGTCTTTGGACTGAGTCTCCTCAATTATTCGCTGCCCCAGGCCATAGATAATTGCAAATAGTCCATTGTTAAAGCAACCATTTTTTCCATGGTGTATATCAAAACTCTTGTACGTATCCCGTGCTTCACGGTAAGTACGACCAAGGATAATGGAGAGATTCCAAATGGCCTGATCAAGGGATGAGCCTTCCAGACTCTCTTCGCTTTTCACTGCCGTTTCAAGCTCATGCCATTCGGAACATGTTCCCTCTTCCTTATGACAGACCTGACGATGAATCTTTTGGGCCTCAATATTCAGAAAGGTGAGATGAGTCAGGATATCATATATTTCAGTGAGTCCTCGGGTAATAACAAAACAGATCTCTTTGTCAGAGACGATATATGAGTGACGCCTGCGCTTCAGGGGAGTAATTTTCTCAAAGGAGGTATCTTGAAAGTCCTCTCCTGCGGTGAGAATAATTCGATTACACTTCTCAGTACCACGGGGCAAGCGATCCATAACATATTCCAACCCCTGCAGTTCAACTATACGGTGGTCACTCATGGAGCCATAAATCTCAGGCTCAAAGACCTGTAATGACTCTGAAAGTTTTTCACCTGAACGCCCGGAAGGTTTATAATAGCCTCGTAATATCAAGGCATCTGCGATGGTTTTAAAGGTGCGAATAGCCAGACGCGCCCGCTGCGATTTTGTTAATGATTCCATAGGAACAGCTCTCCAGGTAAATAGTTTTGTTTCATGCCTTCTCCATCTGGGACAACACACAGCCCAAGTGTGTTCTATTTTCAGTTTCCAGATATTCGGCCTGCAACGTGGTTCCTATCCACAGAGTAATGCATAAGCGATGGTGATTCCAGAAACCTTTTTATTTTATTGCAGAACTAATTGGAAACAACACTGGATATGGAAGCGGATTTCAGAATAGTGAAGGCCCCTCTTTTCAACCAATAACAGAGAGCAGTGGAGAGGAATGGCTTGATTTTTTGGGAACGGGTGCTGCAGATTTGAAACTTACAAAAAAAAAGGGCTAAATCGCTTTACAACGACTTAGCCCTTCTCAATCAAGAGACAATAAATGTCCTAGATCATATTTTGGTCACGTTTGCTGCAGCAGGGCCTTTAGGACCTTCAGTGATCTCAAACTGAACTCTATCACCTTCATTCAAGGTTTTGAAACCATCACTGATGATAGCAGAGTAGTGGACGAATACATC
>CAYWMZ010000574.1:0-1961 GCA_964459485.1 uncultured Desulfocapsa sp.
CATGACGATGGAAGCAATGGCAAGGAACTCACCTAATATAGTGATTTTCCCAAACTCTTTGTAGTTATGAACATAATAGGGGAGCACCAGCATAACTCCTCCAGCCGCAACTCCGACCAGAAAGGTAAACTGGGAAATATAGAGTCCCCATGACACATCACGGCTCATGCCGGTAAGCCCAAGGCCAAAGTTGTACTGCCTGATATAACAGGCGGCACCAACAGCCATGAACATTCCTAAAAATGCAAGCCAGATCCAGTAGGCTGGTCTGCCTTTGAGTGTTTTTTCAATCATGACTTCCTCACACTATGTAAAAGACTGATGGTTTAGTACCCATTGAAGGCTTCCTCTGGATACTAAATTCTTTTTCAAGTACCTGACTCACCTCGGCCTCTGGATCGTTTATATCACCAAAGATGATGGCACCCGATCCCTGGCAGGCCTCTACACAGGCAGGTTCCTGCCCAAGGGCCAGACGCTCACCACAGAAATTACATTTCTCAACAACTCCCCTCATTCGCGTGGGGAAGTTTTTATTGTAATTCTTGATGTAAGGACGGGGATCTTGCCAGTTAAAGGAACGGGCTCCATAGGGGCAGGCAGCCATGCAGAAACGACAGCCGATACAGCGATGGAAATCCATTACCACAATCCCGTTGAGCTTGGACTTAAAGGTCGCCTGGGTCGGACATGCTCGAACGCAAGGAGGTTCGGCACAGTGATTACAAAGGGCAACTGCCGGATGCTCAGTTATCATCTTTGCAGCCTTGTAAGAGGAATGCTCTGGAAAAACACCTGAGAAAGGAGCCTTCCAGATCCACTTGACCTCATGTTTTGGGTCGGAGAACTCAGGTATATTGTGGGCTGCAATACAGGACGCAATAGCTGCATCGAGCAATTCCGGTTGCTCATTCATCTTGCGAAGATCGATGACCATACCAAGCTGAACGCCTTTAGGCCCTTCTTCTTCAGCCGGGGCACCGTGTCCTGCAACAGCATGTTCCGGGGTACTATGCTCGCCAGCCGATGAGGCCTGGGCATCTGCAGCGCTGAGCTTAATAATAGCGGGTGCGCTGATTCCTGCAACCACCGTTGCTCCTGCAATCTTTAAAAATTTTCTTCTTTGCTTATCCATTAGTGCATTGCCTCCTTCGATCCTATCTCCTTGGGGGTGAGATGACAACTCCAGCAATAAGGCTCTACTGCTGCGTAGGTATGGCAGCTATCGCAGAATTTCTCTTTTTGGCTATGGCACTTCAAACATGCCGTCTGCAACCCTTTGGGGTAATGTTTGCCATCAATCTCAAGAATCTCGCGATTGCCATCCCGAAGGACGTTATCACGCCACTCGTTCAGCAATTGCATATGATTGGCCCGCATATATTCGGCAGGCATGACACAAGTCTTCTCTCCACCTGGCGGTAACTCGGGCTTAGGCAGATTTCCTGCCGTAGTCAACCCGTTGAACCAGATTGGAAAAGTCACAAAAAGGACGAATATAATCAGTCCCGGTATGATTGTTCCTTTGTTATACATTTACGATATCCTCCGTTCCGGTTCCGTTATACCATAGTTCTGAGGCCATCAGGGAGTTCAGACTCATTCCCCTCAGCATCATAGCCCATGGCACGTTTCTCGTTATCCATAATCAACGCATTTCCAACAAGCTCAGAAATACCACAGACGGCCGTACCAGGATTCCAGTAGTCCATCAGTGAAGAGAGCGTTGCCCGATCAATGGCACAGACACAGGAGAGCATGTTGACGTCATGTTTTTCAACGACATGCTTCACTGCATTGGCACGCGGCAGACCGGCACGCATCCGCAGCTCCATGATCTCGTCGGTGTTGAGTCCAGTTCCAGAACCACAGCAGAAGGTCTGCTCGCGAATGGTATTTTCAGGCATCTCCACCCATTTTGGAACTACATGATCCAGGATGTAACGCGGCTCATCCATAAG
>CAYWMZ010000575.1:0-1961 GCA_964459485.1 uncultured Desulfocapsa sp.
TGATGTCCGCCTGAAGGCAGTAGAACTTGAAAAGCGGAACAAGTTGCTCCGTGTCTACAGTAACAGTCTTGAGAATGCCACTGTTCAGCTTATGACCAGCCTCCAGAACGCCATGGAGGAGAAAGATTTTTATACGGCTGGTCACACCATGCAGGTCACAGAATATGCAGCACTCCTGGGACTTGCCATGGAGGTGTCAGAAGAAGACCTGGTAATATTGCGCCGTGCTGCTCAGTTCCACGATATAGGAAAACTGGTGATCGATCTTTCCTGTATTCAGAAGCCGGGAAAACTCACTGATGAGGAGTGGGGACTGATCAAGAAACATCCAGTTGTTGGTGCAAATATCATAAAACCGCTAGGATTTATGGATAGGGAACATTTTCTTATCCGACATCACCATGAACGGATGGATGGCAAGGGGTATCCCGATGGACTAATGGCTACTGATTTGGATATTCTGACTCGGATTCTAATTGTGGTGGATAGCTATGATGCCATGACCTCCAAGAGAAATTACCGTCGCAATCTGGGGATGGGGGAGGCCGTTTTTGAGTTAAACAGGTGTGCTGGAAGCCAGTTTGATCCTCAGTGCGTGGAGGTGTTTGGTCATGCTTTAGAAGATTTCAGTCCCACCACCGAGGTTTTTTCCCAGGGCTATCTGGAGAATTTTAAACTTGGGTAGAATGTGGTTGTGTCGAACAAAATTTTAAAAAGACGCTAGATTAACAAAATACAGAGTATTGAGTACAATGAAAATTACAAAACAGGAAGTGGAGCATGTGGCCTCCCTTGCCAAGTTGAATTTGAGTGAGGAAGAGCTGGAGCGGATGACAGGTCAGCTGGATACCATTCTCTCCTATGTGGCCAAACTGGATGAGTTGGATACGGATGGCGTAGCGCCCACCACCCACGCCTTTTCCATTAACAATGCCTTTCGTGAAGATGTGGTACAGGACTCCCTTCCCAGGGAAGAGGCCCTGGCCAATGCCCCTCTGCATAATGGAGAGGCGTTTGTGGTACCTAGAATTATTTGATAATCCTAGCTGTTCCCGGCAGTATGATGCTTTTTATCCAGTGGGATCACGGTACGTAAAAGCCCGTAAGGGTGTTTGAGATACGGCAAGAAAAATTAAAGAGGTCTTCGAAGTAGAATGAATCCATATGAGTTGAGTATCGGTGAGGCAAGGGTAGCCCTTGACGAAGGAACACTGTCTTCCCAGGAACTGACAACAAGCTGTCTTGAACGCATTACCAGTGTGGATGACACTGTCCATTCGTTTTTACTTGTCACCGAAGAGGAGGCCATGGCACAGGCAGCTGTAGCAGATAAGGAGATAGCTGCAGGATCACCATCCCCTCTGTGTGGGATTCCCTTCTCCTTGAAGGATCTGCTCTGTACCAGAGGAGTGATCACCACCTGCGGCTCAAAGATCCTTGAAAACTTTGTCCCTCCCTATGATGCCACAGTGGTTGAAAAACTCAAAAATCAGGGTGCGGTGATTGTGGGCAAGGTTGCCATGGATGAGTTTGCCATGGGTTCCACCTCTGAGAATTGTGCCTTTGCAGTTCCCGAGAACCCTTGGAAGAGTGGCTATGTTGCCGGGGGCTCATCTGGCGGTTCGGCGTCATCTGTTGCTGCTATGGAGTGTTTGGGATCTCTTGGCTCCGATACCGGTGGTTCCATTCGGCAACCCGCTTCGCTGTGCGGGGTGGTGGGGTTGAAACCTACTTATGGTCGTGTCTCCCGTTATGGTCTGGTGGCCTTTGCTTCCTCTCTGGATCAGGTTGGCCCTCTTACCCGTGATGTAAAAGACTCTGCAATGATGCTAAACGCCATTGCGGGCTACGATAAGCGTGACTCCACTTCGGTGAAACAGGAACTACCCGATTTTACAGCCTCCCTTCGCCGCCAGTCTCCGCAATCTCACCGGCCATAAATACCGGATTACCAGCCTCAG
>CAYWMZ010000576.1:0-1959 GCA_964459485.1 uncultured Desulfocapsa sp.
GGGCCTCCATCTCTTTGTAGGCCTTGGTGTGCGGGAAGGGGGTCAGCACCGTAAACTCTGCAAGATCCAGTTCAATATCCAGCAGAAAATCGATCAGCTCTTTGATGAAATCTTCACTGTGAGAATCCAGCCCCAGAAGGATGGTACCTTCAACGCCAATACCATGATCGTGATAGCGTTTGATACGCTCCCGGATATAGTCCGAGGTGTCAAAAACCGCCTGATAGACGTACCAGGCACCAGCCTGGGCAGCAAGATCGAGGATCTCCGGTTTGTCTTCGATGGGGTGGGAACACCACTTCTTCTTTAAGGGGATCATCTCCCGGAACAGGTCTTTCTCCCACTGGCTGTCCTGAGCCAGTGAGTTGTCCACGATAAACATCCGGTTATTATCGATGCCAGCCATCTCGGCCACCGCCTGATCCACGGGCCGGGGCCGAAAATCCCGTCCGCCAAGATAGGAGACAGCGCAGGGATAGCAGTTAAAGCGGCAGCCCCTGGAGGCGTGCACCAGATCCACCATCTGCACGCCCTTATAGTTATAGAGTTTTCTGTTTAGGATATCACGGCGGGCTGGACCCACAAGTGCGATATCCGGCCTGTTATCCATATAGTCATAACAGGGTTTCAGCTGCCCTTTACGAAAATCATCCAGCACGCCCTCCATACGGCTTTCGGCCTCACCGAGAAAGACACAGTCGGCGTGCGCCATGGTCTCTTCGGCATGGAGCATGGTGGCAATCCCGCCAAACATCACGGTCACCCCCCGTTTACGAAACTGGTCGGCTATCTCCCAACCCCTCTTCACCTGGACGGTGAGCATCATGGAGATCCCCACCATATCCACCTCTTCATCAAAGTCGATATCCTCCAGATTCTCATCAACAAACTCCACATCCACATAGTCGGGCAGGGCAGCGGCAAAGACCACGGGGCCGTGGGGAGGCAGGTGAAATTCAGTCTGGCGAAAGAGCTTGGCCCACTTGGGGTAGATCAGTTTAAATTTCATAATTTCTATGGTGTTCTATTCTATTTTTTCTGCACTGAGCAGACTCATTTTCAGGGTGTAGCCCCGGAGTCCCGGAGCCGTAAGCTGTATATCTTGAGGGATCTGCACTGCTGCAACAGGGCTAAATCTATCCTCTGTAATGGTCTTTATCCGCAGTCCGTCCGCCCCATAGATTCGGGCTACCAGAGCACCATCAGCCAGGGGCAGGATATCCATCTGTTGTCCCTCTGTCCCTGGGTATCGGCACAGGAACTCCCCGGCAACAGTCCGGGCCACCAGAGGTTCAACCGGCACGGGACGCGGGAAGATACGCTGCACATCGACTAGCAAGGCCTTGGCAAAATCAGTATTGTCAAAGGGCGGCAAGGCTCTGTTCACATGAAGATTCCCCTCTTCGTCCCGCACCGCTTCAAAAAGTACAAAACCCTCCACTGTCATCAGTACCATTTTGAGACTCCCTCCATCAAGGACAGTCACTCCCACAAGGGTTGCCCCCCGGCCGGAGGCCATGGCAAAATTGATAGCGTGGACAAACTGCCAGTTGCCCGACACGAAGAATTTTTCACAGGCATGACGGCTCCGGGCCAGGGACTCGGCAGCTGGCACATCCCCCGCAGCAAGCTCCGGTATTCGGCTGTTCACGGCAGAGCAGGCACCTAGTAAGAAGAGTAGCAGGAAAAAGCAGATACTTTTCATGGCTTACTGAAGCGATCCGCTGCAACGGGCAAATTGAGCTGCCCATTGGAGAAGACCATTCTGGTCAGGGACCCCTGCCCCTCATGTATGGTCACCGATTTCATCAAACCGGAGTTGCCAAGGAGCTGTAACTCGATACTACTGATAATTTGAGCCAGCATGGGCTTACGCGGTGTCAGCACAATAGATTTCCCTTCCCGCCTTTCAGCCAGAAATGTTGGGGTATCGCTGATCTCACCGTCCAGCCAGCCGCT
>CAYWMZ010000577.1:0-1955 GCA_964459485.1 uncultured Desulfocapsa sp.
GCTTCCGGCAGCCCGTGCAGGCGCCGGGCCGCCGCTTCGGAGGTCTTGCCGGTGGCGGCGGCGATATGGTCGACCCCGGTGGCGCGGAAGGGTGCCCCCACGCATTCAAAGGGCAGCGTGGTACCACGGGCCTCAGAACAGTTGGTACCCTCCCAGATCACCTGACCCGGATAGACCAGGGCGGTCTCCGGAGTGGGCATATTTGGAGATGGAGCCACCCATGGAAATCCGGTCTCAGCAAACAGCATGGACCGTTTCCAGCCCTGCATGGCAAGCACTTCAAGATCAGCCCCGATAGCATACTCCGTGTTGATATAGAGGGCCAGCTCCCCAAAGGTCATACCATGACGCATGGGAATTGCGTAAAGCCCCACAAAGGAACGGCAATCCGCCTTCAGAATATTGCCCTCAACGGCCGTACCACCAATGGGATTGGGCCGGTCAAGAACCAGCACCTGTTTGCCATACTTGGCAGCGGCCTCCAGACAGTAGGCCATAGTGTACAAGAAGGTGTAGACCCGGGTACCCACGTCCACGATATCAATGAGCAGCACATCGATCTTTTCAAACATGGCACGAGTTGGCCGCCTCGATTCGCCGTAGAGGCTGAACACAGGAAGACCGCTGACAGAATCGATACCATGATCCGTCTCTATCATATTGTCCTGTTTTTCAGAAAAAAATCCGTGTTGCGGAGTGAAGAGACAGGTCAGCTGCGTGGTGTACAGATCCAACAGCACATCACGACTGTGACGCAGGGCAGAATCGGTGGAGGCGTGGTTACAGAGGAGTCCGATACGTTTACCACGCAGTGTATCTGTAGCAGAAGAGAGGTTTTCCAGACCGATTGTAATCATTATTCCACGGTCACACTTTTGGCAAGATTCCTGGGTTGATCCACATCGCAGCCACGCCGTGAAGCGATTTCATAGGAGAGCAACTGGGCCGGAATGGTATAAAGAATGGGATTTAACTCCTCATTTACCTCAGGCAGATAGAGTACTGCGTCGGTAATTGTCTTTAGATGTTTATCCCCCTTGGTCCCAATCAGAATCAACCTGCCCTGCCGGGCCTTGATTTCTTCTATATTGGAGATGGATTTCTGATACACTGCATCCCTGGGCACCAGCCCCAGAATGGGCATCTCTTTGTCAATGAGGGCAATGGGGCCATGTTTCAGCTCACCTGAGGCGTACCCTTCGGCATGAATATAGGAGATTTCTTTTAACTTCAAGGCCCCTTCAAGGGCGATGGGGAAGTTGAGGCCACGGCCCACAAAGAGAAAATCACGGGAGTCGTAGTAATCCTCAATAAGTATCCGTATCTCCTGCTGAAGACTTGGCAGGATATCATCAATTACAGTGGCCAGGGCGATAAGATCCTGCCCCAGCTCCAGACGTTTTTCACGAGCCATGGTTCCCCTTTTTTCTGCAAGAAAGAGGGTAAAGAGAAAGAGGGCGGCAAGTTGCGAGGTGAAGGCCTTGGTGGAAGCCACTCCGATTTCAGGTCCTGCGTGGGTGTAGACTGTGCCATGGGCCTCACGGGTCATGGTGGAGCCCACCACATTGCAGATGGTGACGATCTTTGCACCAAGTTCCTTGGCAAGACGGATTCCCGCCAGGGTATCTGCGGTCTCACCAGACTGGGAGATGGCAATGGTGAGGACTCGTTTATCAATAAGGAGTTTACGATATCTGAATTCCGAGGCGATATCCACCTCCACCGGAATTCCGGCCCAGCGTTCAATCCAATACTTGGCAACCAGGGCCGCATGCCAGGAGGTGCCGCAGGCCACTAAAAATATGCGTTCAATTCCTGCAAGGTCCTCATCACTTAAGTTCATCTCCGGCAATTCCACACTGCCACTTTCGGGGTCGATACGTCCACTCACCGTATCCAGAATGGCCTGGGGCTGTTCGTAGATCTCTTTGAGCATAAAGTGTTTATAGCCGCCC